>PWUC01000256.1 GCA_003562655.1 Clostridia bacterium | reverse complement strand
TGGGTTTTGGCGTCGACGCGGACCGGACGGCTCACATCCTGAACTGGCAGTTTCGCGGTGAGGTGATATCCGGAGCAGGGCGCCGTGGCGGCCGTCAATGCGGATTTTTTTCATCTGGCAAGGCCAGCAGCCCCCTTCGGCCTGCATGTGGAGGCAGGCGACATCCTCTCCAGTCCTGCAGACAACGCCTGGATGGGCTTTGGCGTCGACGCGGACAGGACGGCTCACATCCTGAACTGGCAGTTTCGAGGTGAGGTGATATCCGGAGCAGGGCACCGACATCGCCTGCACGGCTTCAACCAGACCTACCAGGCGGGGACAGACGCCATCTATCTTTATGATCGCACGTGGGGGACCGAGGTTTCCTCCGTGTTTTTTGACGGCCCCGTCCTGAAGGTTACAGTCAGAGACGGAATCGTCACGCAGATGCTTAGAAATGCGGAACCGGCGGGTGTTCCGTCCGATGGTTATGTTGTGGTCGCTGAAGGCATGGGAGCTGATTTTCTGCTTCGACACGCAAGGCTTGGAAGCAGCATGGATTTCACCCTGGGAATCGAGCCGGATCTGCAGCTGGATGCTGCAGTGGGTGGACAGGCCCTTCTCGTAGAGGATGGACGGCCTGTGGATCCGAGCAGGTTCAGCTCTCCGGGAAGCACGAGAGCCTCTCGCACGGCGGTTGGAGTGGCAGATGAGCAGGTCTTCTTCGTGACCATCGACGCCACACCTGTGGCCGCAGGTGTGACCCTGGAGGAACTGTCCCTCTTCATGAGCCAGATGGGAGCGGAGCGGGCGCTGAATCTGGATGGTGGCGGTTCAACGACCATGGTTGCTCGCAGGCTGGGTGAATTCCAGCTGGAGCTGGTGAGCCGGCCGCGCCACGGGGTCGAGCGGTCCGTGCCGAATGCCATCGGCATCTTCAACCTTGCGCCAAAGACGGGGGTATCCAGGCTGTACCTGCAGGGTCAGGAGGGGCTGCTGGTGGGAACGGAGGCGACCTACCGGGTGTCGGGCCACGATCGACACTACCATCCCACAGTTATCCACCCCCAGGAGCTGATGTGGGACGTGTCGGATCCAGCGGCCGCTGAGGTCACAGACGGAAGGCTGCGAGGGAAGGAACCGGGCAAAATCACCCTGCGCGTCACCTATCAGGGGGTCACCGAGGAGATGACGGTGAGAGTCTTCGGCGGGGAGGACATTGCCCATTTTTCCATCACACCCGGCCAGATCCGACTCCTGCCGGGACAGTCTGTGTCGTTGACATGCGAAGTGACGACCGTGTGCGGACTCTCCCTGGCGACAGGCCCCGAGACCGTCAGGTGGGAAGCTGACCTGGGCCGTGTACAGGGCAGTACATACCACGCGCTGGAGGAAGGGTTCGGGACGCTGCGGGCGGAGATCGACGGCAGGGTCAGCGAAGTTCCCATCCGCATCGGTGGATCGCGGCAGCCCTTCTTCACGTTCCGCGAGTGGCAGACGACAGCCTTTCGCAGTCACCCGGCAGACCTGCCCGGCCTTTTTGAAGTCCAGACCGATCCGGCCTACGTCCATGACGGTGAGCGTTCCGGGCGTCTGGAATACGATTTCAGCACCGAGGTGGAAGGGATCATGATCGCCTACGGACAGCTGGGCTCGGGGCAGATCTCGATGGGGACCAACAACCTGGGCATCTCCGCCCACGTATACGGCGACGGAAGCGGTTACTGGCTCCGGGCAGAGATCTTTGACGGGGGCGGAACGCGTCGGTATGTCGATCTCGCCCGTGAGGTCAACTGGATTGGCTGGCAGAGGGTTCAGGGTCAGATCGACCCGAGCTGGCCGCAGCCCCTCGTGTTGAGCAGCATATACCTTGTGCAGGAGCCGCAGCACCGGGCCGCTGGTCTTCCAAAGACCGGCGCCATCTACATCGATCACATTGAGATGATCAAGGGACTGACGGAGCAGGATCAGGAGAGGGCCGGGGTGCCGGAGTTGATCATGTGGGTCAACTCAACGGAATATGAGATCCGGGGACAGCCGGCAACGATGGACGCGGCACCCTTCATCGAGAATGGACGCACCTTCGTACCCCTCAGGTACATGGGTGAGGCCTTTGGTGCAGAGGTCGACTGGACGTCACATCCGCAGACCGGGCTGACGGACAGAGTTCTGCTGGAGACCGAGGAGCGTCTGATCATTTTGGGCATCGGCGAGTTCACGATGATCGTGGTGAACAAGGCGACGGACACCACGAACGTCATCGAGATGGATGTGGCGCCGAGCATCGTCGACGGTCGAGCATATCTGCCCTTTCGCGCCATTGTGGAGGACGGTTTTGCGGGGCAGGTCGGCTTTTCACAGGATCCAGATACCGGTCGTGTGGAAAGTGTATGGGTTGAGCGTTGAGGTGGTCCTGTGCGTATGTGGACCGTGCAGGGGCAGTCCCGGGGCCCCTGCACGGTCCCTTTGAAGAGGATGAACCTGCTGTCGCTCATCTGCAGCCCGGGGGGGAGGATCATTCGACCTGGTCCGGGAGCACCCCTGCGGACCAGTAAAAGGGATCCAATCCCTCGAGATGCACCGTGAGCTTCTGCTTTGCACCCCCTGATCGAGATTGTTTCCTCCACCACCTGCACCACCCTGACATTGCCGATGTCCTCTCCTTCTCTGCGCCCAACCTGCCCCTGGGTTCACCGGATCGCGCCGGCGGTCCCGGTGCCCATCAAGCCCCCGAAACAGTAGGGCCTCGGGGGCGTTCTTCTGTCATCCCTCTTTCCCCAGAGAGCGGGGGTTTCTCACTGCAGAGAGGGTGTGGATAGTTTTGCCGTGCTGGACATAATGTCTGCCCAAACACCATAGAGATGATAGCGAAGAACAACCTGGGGAGGGTTTGCATTGGCACGAGAGGGATCGTCACTGCGGAAATCGGCGTTGGCCCTCGAAGATCCCCGAGATATCCTGGCATATCTGCCCCGCCGCCTTCAACTCGCCCTGGGGTCGCTGCACCGGGTTGAGGGGTGGGAGGAGATACGGCTGCGGGCTGGCCGCCCCCTGGGGATCTGGGCGGGGGATGATCTTCACCTTGTGAGCGCGGTCGGCGAGGTCGGTGTTCCCCGAAACATCGCGGTGGTCGTGGATCGGGACGACCTGATCAAGACCATCAGTTTGATGACTGGGGGTTCGGCCTATGCCCTGGAGGGAGAGGTGGCCCAGGGGTTTCTGACCCTGCCGGGAGGACACCGGGTCGGTGTCACCGGCCAGGTGGTGGTGGAGGACGGACAGGTACAGCGGCTCATACATCCCGGGGGGATCAACATCCGGAGGGGGCGCGAACTGCCTGGGATTGCCCTGCCGCTGCTGCCCGAGCTTCGGGGTGAGGGAGGGTGGAGCAGCACCCTCATCATCTCACCTCCCGGATGCGGCAAGACCACGTTGCTCAGAGACCTGGTGCGGTTGATATCCGACGGTTGGCCCGAGGGACGGATCAGGGGCTGCAGGGTGGGTCTGGTGGACGAGCGGTCCGAGGTGGCCGCGTGTCACCGGGGAGAACCGGTCTTTGATGTGGGCCTGCAGACCGATGTGCTGGACGGCTGCCCCAAGGCCCAGGGGATGCTGATGCTGCTCCGCTCGATGGGGCCCGATGTCGTGGCTACCGATGAACTGGGGCGCCTTGCAGATGTCCAGGCGGTGCGGGAGGCGGTTAACGCGGGGGTGTCCGTGATCGCCACCGTTCATGGGACCGATGCCTCCGAGGTGCGCAGGCGGCCCCACGTGGGGGAGCTGTTGGAGGAGGGTGCCTTCTCAAGGGCGGTGCTTCTCAGCCGCAGGAAGGGACCCGGAACGGTGGAGGGGGGGTCTCAACTGTGATGAAGCTGTTCGGTCTGGGGCTGATCGTAGTTGCGGGTATGCTCACCGGGCAGCTGTGCTTCATGCAGCTGGAGTCCCGGTATCGGGATCTGGAAAGC
>PWUC01000025.1 GCA_003562655.1 Clostridia bacterium | reverse complement strand
CGGTGGCGACGGTGGCCGTCAATGGTGCCAAAAACGGCGCCCTACTGGCGGTCAGAATCCTCGCCACCGGAGATGATGAGATTCGCAGCAGACTGGCAGAGTATTCCCGGGGGCAGTCGGCCCTGGTGGACGAAAAGGACCGGGACTTCCAGAAGAAGGGCTTCGGTGGTGAATCGTGATTCCCCGATACACGCTGCCCGAGATGGGGCGCCTGTGGACAGATGAATACCGGTTTGAGACCTGGCGGCGGGTCGAGGTGGCGTGCATGCGCGCCTGGTCGAAGCTGGGTGAGATTCCCCCGGAGGCGGCGGCCGAGGTCGAGGAGAAGACCCGCATCGACGTGGGCCGCATTGAGGAGTTGGAGGCAGAGGTCCGCCATGACATGATCGCCTTTGTGACCTCCCTGGCCGAGCAGGTGGGAGAGGCATCCCGGCACATTCACTACGGTCTGACCTCCTCCGATGTACTGGACACGGCCCTGGGAATTCAGTTGAAGGAGGCCGGTGAACTGCTTCTGGATGATGTCGACGCCCTCACGAATGCCCTTGCTGGGGCGGCGCGGACGCATCGGAGCACGCCCATGATCGGGCGTACCCACGGGATTCACGCCGAACCGATCACCTTCGGGTTGAAACTGGCCCTGTGGTTTGAGGAGATGCAGCGGGCGCGGAAGAGGCTGCAGGACGCGATAGTTGAGGTCTCCTTCGGCAAGATCTCCGGTGCCACGGGGACCTATGCCCAGGTTCCGCCGGAGGTGGAAAGGCTGGTCTGCCGGGAGCTGGGACTTCAGCCGGCTCCTGTGAGCTCGCAGATTCTGGGGCGCGACCGTCATGCGGCCCTTCTGACTCAGGTGGCCATGGTGGGAAGCCTGCTGGAGAAGTATGCCACGGAGGTCCGCCACCTGCAGAGGACCGAGGTCGGCGAGGTCGAAGAGCCCTTCCGCTCCGGGCAGAAGGGATCGTCGGCAATGCCTCACAAGCGAAACCCCATCGTCACCGAGAGGATCTCAGGTCTGGCCCGTCTGCTGCGGGGCAATGCCTCGACGGCGGTGGAGAACGTGGCCCTGTGGCACGAACGCGACATTTCGCACTCCTCGGTGGAGCGGGTCATCATTCCCGATTCCCTGATCCTGCTGGATTACATGCTGCAGAGGTTCACCATTGTTATCCGGGACATGCGGGTCTATCCGGACCGCATGCGCGAAAACCTGGACATGACGGGGGGGCTGGTATTTTCCCAGAAGGTTCTGCTGGCCCTGGTCGCTGCCGGAATGCGGCGTGAGGATGCCTACCGCGCGGTGCAGGAGGCGGCCATGGAGGCGCATGAGACGAAGGAACCCTTCCGCCGGCTGATTGCCCGGGATGAACGGGTGGCCGGGCGCATGGACCAGGGGGACCTGGAGAGGTGCTTCGACCTGCAGGAACAGCTGACGCATGTTGATGCCATATTTGAAAGATTGGGGTTGATGTGACGTGGTGGAAGAGATGTCCGATCTGGCGAGCAGGCCCGTCGAGCAGATCAGGGGCGACCTTGTACATAGGGGGAAGGCAAAGGCGTTGTACCGGACGGCATCGGAGGACCTGCTTTTGATGGAGTTCACAGATGAGGCCACCGCCTTTGACGGCGGCAAGAAGGGCACCATCGGTCGCAAGGGTTTCTACAATTCCCACATCTCGGCGGCGGTCTTCCGCTACCTTGCCAGGTGCGGGCTCCAGACCCACTTCGTGGCACAGATGGAGGATCAACACCACCTGGTGCGGTCCCTGGACATGTTCGAGCTGGAGGTCGTGATCCGCAACGTGGCGGCGGGGAGCCTGGTGCGCAGGCTGGGACTTGAGGAGGGCGCGGAGCTGTCAAGGCCGATCCTGGAATACTCGTACAAGGATGACGAACTGGGGGATCCCTGGATGAACCGCTACCACATCCGCGCCCTCAGCCTCTGCACCGAGGAGGAGATCATACGCATAGAGGAGGATGCGTGGCGGATCAACGCCATGCTGCGGGACTATTTCCGGGACCGGGGACTCCTGCTGGTGGATTTCAAGCTGGAATTTGGACGCTCTGGCGACGGTTCAGTGGTCCTGGGAGACGAGATCACCCCCGATACGTGCCGTCTGTGGGACCTGGAAACGGCCGACAAGCTGGACAAGGATCGTTTCCGCTACGACATGGGCGGGATCGAAGACGCATACCGGGAGGTTTACCGCCGGGTTGCATGGGAGGACTGAAATGCGCGTGCGGGTTTTTGTCACCCTGAAGCCGGGGGTCCTGGACCCCCAGGGGCAGACACTTGAGGCCTCGCTGAACCGCCTGGGCTTCAGTGAGGTCGGCGGGGTCCGGGTCGGCAGGTACCTGGAGCTGGAGGTGGACAGTGAGGGCCGGGACGGGTTGGAGCGGGTAGAGCAGATGTGCCGGAGGCTGCTGGCCAACCCGGTTCTGGAGAACTACCGCATCGAGGTGGACGGGTAGATGAAGGAGGGGTGCAGGGGTGCATTTTTCCGTGGTGGTGTTTCCCGGTTCCAACTGCGACCGGGACTGTCACCATGTCGCACATGAGGTGCTGAAAGCTCCCGTCGACTACGTCCGCCACACGGCACGGGAGCTGCCCGCAACCGACTGCGTCATTCTTCCGGGGGGTTTTTCCTACGGCGACTATCTCCGGGCGGGGGCCGTCGCCGCCCACACCCCGGTCATGGACGCGGTCCGGGAATTTGCCCGCGATGGCGGCCTGGTGCTGGGGATCTGCAATGGCTTCCAGACGCTGTGCGAGGCCGGCCTGCTACCGGGAGCCCTCATGGTCAATCGCCACCTTCGCTTTTTGTGCCGCTACTGCTGGGTGCGGGTGGAGGACGTGGATGCGCCCTTCACCCGGGAATGCGAGCCGGGTCAGGTGCTGCACCTGCCCATTGCCCATCACCAGGGCAACTACCGTCCCGGTTCCGACGGGGAGCGGGGCCGGGTGTTGATGCGATACTGCGGGCCGGGCGGTGAATCCGGCCGCCGGCACAATCCCAACGGATCCTGGGACGGGGTCGCTGCCGTCTGCAACCGGGACGGAAACGTGATGGGCATGATGCCCCATCCCGAGCGGTGTTCCGAGGCGGTGCTCTCAGAGAGCGACGGGCTCTACATTTTCCGTTCCATCGTCAGGAGCTGGGAGGAGGTCCGGGACCGTGCGAGCAGGCGACGGTGACGCTGCGGGGACCCCCTGGGAGGAGGTGGGTCTCAGCCGGCATGAATATGAGATGATCGCCTGTGACCTGGGCAGGAGGCCCAATTCCCTGGAGCTGGGCCTTTACGGGTTGATGTGGTCGGAGCACTGCAGCTACAAGAGCTCCCGGCGGCACCTGGATGCACTCCCCACCGATGCCCCCCACGTTCTGCAGGGCCCGGGAGAGAACGCCGGTGTGATTGACCTGGGCGATGATCTGGCTCTGGCCTTCCGGATCGAGTCTCACAACCACCCCAGCGCGATCGAGCCGGTTCAGGGGGCCGCCACCGGGGTGGGAGGCATACTGCGGGACATCTTCACCGTGGGAGCGCGGCCCATCGCCCTGCTGGATTCGCTGCGCTTTGGCGACCCGGGTCATCCCCGGACCCGCTTCCTCTTTGAAGGGGTGGTGTCGGGGATCGGCTTCTACGGCAACTGCGTCGGCGTCCCCACGGTGGGGGGAGAGATCTACTTTGACGATGTCTACCGCGACAACCCCCTGGTCAATGTCATGTGTCTGGGTCTGGCCCCGAAGGACCGTCTGGTCAGGGGGCGGGCCTCGGGACCCGGCAACCCGGTTTTCATCGTCGGGGCCCGCACAGGCCGGGACGGAATTCACGGGGCGAGTCTTCTGGCCTCGCGCGAGTTCGACGAGAAGGCGGAGTCCTTGAGGCCGGCCGTACAGGTGGGGGATCCCTTCCGGGAGAAGCTGCTGATCGAGGCCTGCATGCAGCTGACAGAGAGCGATGCGGTG
>PWUC01000022.1 GCA_003562655.1 Clostridia bacterium | reverse complement strand
CGAACCGGTCCCGAACCGGGAACCAGCCTGCCCTCACCAGAAAACAGGGTCGCGTGACCCACCGTCACCCCGGGAACATCGGTGATGGCATTGTGCCGTCCCGGCGGCAGGCCGGGGAGATAAATCCCCACCTCCCGCACTCGCCTTCTCGCAGCTGGAGGTCCGACCATCATAAATCATCCCCTCTGCTGAAACGATCTGCCGCCGCCACCAGCGCCCGGAAAGGAGCCAGCATCACCCGGTGGTGCTCATACATCATCTCCGGGTGCCACTGAACCCCGACGGCAAAGGCGTGGGCTTCACCCTCGATGGCCTCCACCACCCCATCTGCCGCCCGGGCACAGATGACGAACCCCGGGGCCGGCTCCCGGACCGCCTGGTGGTGGAAGCTGTTGACCATCAGGGAAGAGTCCCGGGTCCGGATGATCCGCGCAAGGCGGCTGCCGCTGTCCACCGACACCCGGTGGGAGGCATGCCAGCGAGGCGCCCGCTGACGGTGCTGGATCGCCCCCTCGATCTGGGAGGCCAGGTCCTGGTGCAGGGTCCCCCCCGCGGCCACATTCAGGACCTGTATGCCCCGGCAGATCGCCAGGAGCGGCAGATCCCTCTTCAGGGCCATCCGGGCCAGGAGCAGCTCGACCTCATCTCTCTCCGGGCTGACCTGACCCAGCTCCCGGTGCGGCTCCTCCCCGAAATGCCCCGGGGCCAGGTCCGGCCCTCCGCTCAACAGCAGTCCGTCAATCCTGTCCAGGTAATGCCCGACCAGTTCCTCATCGGCCCCACCCGGTGAGAACACGGGCAGCAGCCACGGAACACCTCCCGCTCGATGTACGGCACTCGAATAATTCGCCGGCAGCCCGATCGTCTGCCTCTCGTAGTCCCTGCCGGCGCTGATCCCGATGTGAGGCGACACGGCTACTCCCTCCATACGCCGTCAAAGGTTCCCCTGTGAGACTCATTGAAGATGGCCGGCACCCCACCGGTGTGCAAAAAGACCACCGTCTCCTGCGGACCGATCCGACCATTGCCGATGAGGCCGACGAGACCGGCCAGTCCCTTCCCGGTGTAGGTGGTGTCCACCAGGATCCCCTCGGTGCGAGCCAGGGTCAGCCCGGCCCTCAACCCCTCCGGCGTGGCGATGGCGTAGCCCTCACCGACGAAATCATCGTGAACCTCGAGATGGTCACCCAGCCCATCACAGGGCCACTGCAGGACCTCTGCTGTTTGCTCCGCCAGCTGCACCGTCCTCTCCCGGACCGCCTCCGCCGCCCGGCTCACGGACACGGCGTGCAGCACGGTGTTCGGCGACAGGTGGGCCAGGGCCAGCAGCAGTCCCCCCGCCGTTCCTCCCGAACCCGCAGAGACCACCAGGTGATCGGGGTTCACCCCGGCCGCGACAGCCTGTCCCACCAGCTCCAGGCCAGCCAGGACATAACCCGCACATCCGAGGGGAACGGAACCCCCCACGGGAATCAGGTAGGGGATTCTGCCCTCAGCCCGCAGTTTCTCGGCCTGAGCCTCCATGGAGGCCTCATGGCCCTCTCCCTCGCCCAGAAAGAACACGTCCGCACCCAACAGCTCGTCCAACAGCAGATTTCCCTGCCGGTATCCCGGATCCTCACCGGATAGAAAGAGTGCGGCGTCCATTCCCAGGGCCGCCGCGGCGGCGGCGGTCATGCGGGCGTGATTGGACTGCAGGCCGCCGGCCGTCAGGAGGGTGTCGGCACCCATCCTTCGAGCGTCCCCAGTGATGAACTCCAGCTTTCTGGCCTTGTTGCCTCCCCCGGCCAGGCCGGTCTGATCGTCACGCTTGATCCAGATGTCGGGTCCCTCCAGGGCGGAAGAAAATCTCGGCAGGAAGGTGAAGGGAGTGGGCAGGTGGGCAAGACGCTCCCTCGGCAGAGAAGCGATGTTCATTTTCGGTTTCTCCTCTCAGATCTCCGTGAGGCCCAGACTGACCATCAGGGCATTGTCGACCTTCTTCATCGTCTCACCCTCAAGACAGGCGATCTTCTCCCGCAGCCTGCGTTTGTCGATGGTGCGGATCTGTTCGCAGAGCACCACGGAATCGCGATCAAGGCCGTGGTCCTGCTGCGTCACCTCGACATGAATCGGCAGCTGCGCCTTGGATATCCTGGAGGTGATCGCTGCGATGATGACGGTGGGGCTGAACTTGTTCCCCACGTCATTCTGTATGATCAGGACTGGACGCACTCCGCCCTGCTCCGAGCCGACGACCGGACTCAGATCGGCGAAGATGATGTCCCCTCTAGATATCTCCAACGTCCCCTCCCCCTGTTAAGCCCTGCATAAGGAGTTCACAGCCCTCGTTTTCGGCATTGATGCAGGATTCGGCAATGCTCAGGTTGAGGGATGCCATTCTCTCATAACCCGAGCGAAGGGATTCCCGCAGGTTCTTCCGTTTTCTTGCCTCTATATATGCCTGCATGGCATCGGTTATGAATTGATCCCTGCTGCTCTCGTCCGCATACCCCATGGAGTCCACTTCCTTCAGAAGACTTACCGGAACCGATACGCTTATGCGCTTCGCACCCGCCATGATCCCACCTTTTCCCCTGCTCCCAAACTGCTAGACGTTCAGAACCCCGGACTCACCGATGATCCGCCCGCCCCGCCTGAACACGCGGGGAACCCTCTTGTTGATCTCGGTGAAGATCTCGTGAGGTATGGTGTCCATGGCCAGGGCGATTTCATCGACGGTGATGCTCTCCCGGTCATCGTCTCCGAGAAGGACAACCTCGGTCCCGGCAGTCAGGTCCCCGACCCCGGGCGGAACCGCCACCATGGTCTGGTCCATGCACACCCGGCCAGATACTCGACACCGCCGTCCCCCGATGAGCACCTCTCCCCGGTTCGACAGGCCCCGGGGGTACCCGTCCGCGTACCCGACCGGCAGGGTCGCGATTCTCACCGGCCCATTGGCGATGAAGGTGCGGCCGTAGCTCACACCCTCGCCGGCGGGCACAACCTTGACCTGGGCGATGCGGGTCTTCCAGGTGAGGAAAGGCTTCACCCTCACGCTTCGCTTCACCTTCTCCGCCGGATACACCCCATACAGCATGAGGCCGGGGCGCACCATGTCGAAGGCGGCATCGGGAAAATCCAGCACGCCGGCGCTGTTGCAGGCGTGGCGGATCGGAATCCTCAGCCCGGCCCTCCGCAGGGCGCCGGTGAACTCGCGGAAGCGCCTGATCTGCTCCCGGGTGAAGGCGGCGTCCTCGTCCGCCACGGAAAAGTGGGTGAACACCCCCTCCAGTTTCAGACCCGGTTCCCCGAACAACGCCGTGACCTCGCCGAGGCCCTCAGCACCATCCATAAAACCGAGGCGCCCCATCCCCGTGTCCACCTTGATGTGCACGGGAATCTCCCTCCCCCTGCCCCGGGCAATTCCGGCCAGGGCCCGTCCATCCCGACAGGTCGCTATGGTCAGGGTGATGCCGGCCTCCACCGCCTCCTCCATGCCCTCGGGAGGGGTCCACCCCAGGACCAGGATCGGTGCATCGAGCCCCCGCTCCCTCAGGATCAGACCCTCCTCGAGAAAGGCCACCGCCAGCCAGTCCGCCCCCGCTCGCAGCGCGCTCCTCGCCACCATCTCGGCGCCGTGGCCATAGCCGTCGGCCTTGACCACGGCCGCAATGCGGCTGCGGCGGGCGCCGTGCAGATCCAGGTGCCGCCTGATCTGCCTGACATTTTGCTCAACGATGTCCAGGTCGATCTCCACCCAGTTCGGTCTCATATTTCACCCCAGACTTCTCAGGACCCCGGAGATGCCCCGGATGACATCCCGGGGCAGCATGCTCCGGGCATCCACGCCCTCCAGGGCGTCATCTGCCGCCCGTCCGTGCACGAAACACCCGGCCACCGCTGCCCACCAGGGATCAAGCCCCTGGCCCAGAAAGGCCGCCACGATGCCGGTCAGAACATCGCCCGAACCGCCCGTCGCCAGGCCCGGATTGCCGGTGGAGTT
>PWUC01000265.1 GCA_003562655.1 Clostridia bacterium | reverse complement strand
GGCTGGCAGTTTGCCAGCTGGACGGGAGACACCGGCACTATAGGAAACGTCAGTGCTGCCTCAACTACCATCACCATGAACGGCAACTACTCCATCACCGCAAACTTCTCCGAGACAGCGGTGACCCAGTACACCCTGACCATAGCGGTGAGCGGCAGTGGCTCAACAGTTCCCGCGGTGGGACAGCATACCTACGCCGCAGGCACAGTGGTGCCCATCAGCGCTTCTGCGGCCGCCGGCTGGCAGTTTGCCAGCTGGACGGGAGACACCGGCACTATAGGAAACGTCAGTGCTGCCTCAACTACCATCACCATGAACGGCAACTACTCCATCACCGCCAACTTCGCGCAGGTGGAGGGAGTGGCCTTCCCCGACCCCAGCCTTGAGGCAGTGATCCGGAAGGCCATCGATAAGCCCACAGGGCCGATCCACGAGTCCGACCTCGATGGGCTTACCTCCCTTTCGGCCATATACAAAGACATCGCCGACCTCACCGGGCTCGAGTACTGCATCAACTTGACCTGGCTCGACCTCCGTAACAACCGGATAACCGATGTCTCGACCCTGGCGGGTCTTACGAGCCTGACCTATCTGAACCTCGACTACAATAGCATCAGTGATATCTTGCCTCTGGCCAACCTCACCAACCTCAAGTGGCTCTACCTGTCCAGAAACGTGATAAGCGACATCTCCCCGCTGGGCGATCTCACCGATCTGCTCTTCCTCTACATCCATACCAACCAGATAAGCGTTCTCCCGCCACTGCCCAACCTGACCAGCCTAACAAGACTTATCATCTTCTCCAACCAGATAGACGATCTTTCCCATGTTGCCGACCTCACGAGGTTGACCTGGCTCTACGTTCAGAATAACGACATAAGTGACATCTCCTCGCTGACGGGCCTCACAAGGCTGATCAGGGTGCAGCTTTCGCACAACAACATAAGTGATATCGAACCGCTGGTACTCAATACTGGACTGGGCGGGGGGGACACAGTCTGGCTGGAGGGCAATCCGCTGAGCGCGGAGGCGCTCCACCACATAGATGTTCTCAGGGCAAGAGGCGTTACTGTTGTTTACCCGTAGTCGCCTGGAGTCTGAATGGGCCCGGTGACGGACTGGACCGAATTGACGGCATCATGATTGACAGGGTGAACCGAGAGTATGGTAGAATCGGACACCTGTCAGGCCAACCGAACCGGGACTGGAGGAGAGCGTAGGATGGATGGCATTCCACTTCGGCAAGGACGGCTGACTGCTGCAGAGAGTTCGCAGCTAACAATGCGGGCCCGATCACAGTGCAGGTCAGCGCTACTTGGCCGGATTCGATAGGGGCGACAGAACCGCCCCACAGTAAGGAGAGGCAAGGAGGACTAGGAGTATGAAGAGGCGAGCCCTGTATCTAATCGTTGTGGTGGCCCTGATGCTGGGCATGGCGATTCCAATGGCGACATCGGTACTGGCCGGAGGAATCGGAGGGAACAAGACGACGGTGCAGGACCCAGAAGAGCCGCATCCTGTAGACGTCTACGTCATGGGTCAGACAGTGCGTTACTCCCTCAGGTTGGACAACCGTAGTTCCATAGAAAATATGATAGTCAAGATCCGCGACAGGATCCCCATGGACCCTGCCACGAGCCCGATGCAGGAGATTCCTGGTGTGACAACGAAGTACTGGTGGAACCCAGTCACCCAGGAATGGGTTGACGAAGACCCGGACACCCCTGTGACTATTCCACCCGATGAGTCCTGGTACGGTACATTTGAGTACGAGATCACGGCGGATGGCGTTCTGATTCACCCACTTCTCGACTATAATGTATGGGTGAATCAGTTTTTGGCATCGGGCACACAGGGCCCGGATGACGTCAACTTTGATCGTACTAAGACGGTCCGCGTCATCCAGCCCGGAATCGAGCTACACAAGGATGTGACTCCAGGCTTTGCCGAGGTCGGCCAGACCGTCACATACACCTTCACAATCACCAACACCGGTGACTGGCCGCTGGAGAACATAGTTCTTATTGACCCTTTTCTCGAGCTGTCGTATGACGTTCCAGAAGTCTTGGGTCCAGGAGAGGACTATGAACTCGATCCCATCCCCTACACTATCCAGGAGGGAGATCTGCCGCTGACAAACACGGCCACCGTCACGGGTACAGCAGAAGGCTTCCACCCGGACATCGAAGTTGCCGTAGTCAGCGATACCGACGAAGCCGAGGTGATCCTGGACGCCGCCCCCTCGATAGCCATAGAGAAGGCAGTCTGGGACGGAGAGGATTGGGATGATGCCGATCTTCCCACGGGACCGCATCTACCGTCAACTATGGACCCCGTGGTCTTCCGGTTCATCATCACCAATGACGGCAATGTCCCTCTGAGCAATGTGACACTGAGCGACACCAGTATATCCGACTTCTACACCGACGAGGGTCTGGGTATTCCCGCCACGTTCCCCATGACACTCGATCCCCTTGATTCAGAGACCGTGTATGGCTCGTTGGCTTGGACCGCAGGACAGCACAGCAATACCGCCACAGCTACCGGAACACCTCCCAATGAACCTGCTATCTCGGCCAGCAACGACTGCCACTACTTCGGTGTGGACCCATCGATCGACCTGCAGAAGGAGGTCTGGGATGGGACCACGTGGCATGATGCCGACACACCGCCCGGTCCCTACCTGCCCGACTCGGTGAATCCTGTGATCTTCAGGTTCATCATCACCAACGACGGCAATGTCCCGCTCAGCAATGTCACCCTGAGTGACACCCACATGTCCGATTTCTACACCGACCAGGGCCTCAATACGCTGGCAATATTCCCCATCGTCACACTTGCCGCCGGCATGTCGGAGACCTTCTACGGCTCGCTGGAATGGGCTGCAGGACAGCACAGTAACAACGCCAGCGCCACGGGCACGCCGGCAGATGAACCCACTGTTTCGGCCAGCGATGACTGTCACTACTTCGGCTCCGAAGCGTCAGTCGACATAGAGAAGGCAGTCTGGGATGGTGCGGAGTGGCACGATGCCGACACGGTGACAGGGCCCGAACTGAAACCGTCCCAGGATCCGGTGATCTTCCGGTTCATTATCACCAACGATGGCAATTCCCCTCTTAACAATGTCACCCTGAGTGACACCCACATGTCCGATTTCTACACCGACCAGGGCCTCAATACGCTGGCCGTGTTCCCCATCGCCACACTTGCCGCCAACGTGTCGGCGACGTTCTACGGCTCGCTGGACTGGGCTATTGGACAGCATAGTAACACTGCCACAGCTACAGGAACTCCTCCCGATGAACCTGCGATTTCGGCCAGCAACGACTGTCACTACTTCGGTGTAGGCGCATTCATAGATATACATAAGGCGGTCTGGGATGGAACGACGTGGCATGATGCCGACACACCGACCGGACCGTACTTGTCCGCTTCTGTGGGTCCCGTGGTCTTCCGGTTCATCATCACCAACGCCGGCAATGTCCCTCTCAGCAATGTCACCCTGAGTGACACCCACATGTCCGATTTCTACACCGAGCAGGGTCTCATAAACCCGGCGGTGTTCCCCGTTGTCAGTCTGGCTCCCACGGCATCGGTTACGGTGTACGGCTCGCTGGCATGGACCGCCGGACAGCACAGTAATACAGCCACGGCTACCGGTACGCCTCCCGATGACCCTGCTATCCAGGCAAGCGATGACTGTCACTACTTCGGCAGAACCCCCATTACAGTAGGCTGGGATGGTCAGTCCGTGAACAAGGTGGCCGTTCTGGCGCCCTGGATTGCCCTGATGTTGGGTGCAGTCGCCGGCGCCGTCCTGTTTGTCAGGCGCCGCCAGGCTACAGACTGAACTGGATAGATCGCCGCGGCCGGAAGCTCGGTACTGGGGATTACGGACTGTAACAGGGGCGGGGTTGATCACCGCCCCCTGTCTTCACCCAACCCAGCGACGACACCCCGAGGAGTTACGTCTCCCTCTCGATAGCCCCT
>PWUC01000245.1 GCA_003562655.1 Clostridia bacterium | reverse complement strand
TCGGAGGAGGAACCCCGGCACCGAGAAAACTCAGGGCAGCCTCTCCCAGAATGGCCATGGCGAAGACAAAGGTCAGCTGCACGATGAGGGGCGCGGCCACGTTGGGAAGAATATGTTGGAGGATGAGGCGAAAATTGCCTGCGCCCGCGGATCGGGCAGCCTCGATGAACGCCTGGTTGACCACCTTCAAAACCGAGCTTCGCACGATGCGTGCGGTTCTGGGAACATAAACGATGCCGAGAGCCATCACCGCATTGATCTCGTGAGCTCCCAGGGCCGCAACGATTGCCAGGGCCAGAAGAATTGCCGGAAAGGCCATGAGAGCGTCCATGACCCTCATGATCACACCGTCCATGCGCCTGTAGAACCCCGCCAGGAGGCCGAACAGCGTACCGAAGATACCCGTCAAAGCACTTACCCCCAATCCCACCCGCAGCGACACGCGGCTGCCCCATATGATCCTGGTGAGAACATCGCGACCATACTCATCGGTCCCAAGAAGCGAACCCGGTGTCCCGGGAGGACGCAGCCGGTTGGTCATGTCCTGAGATAGGGGATCGACGGCGGTGATATATGGAGCGAACAGCGCACAAAATATGAACAGCACCGTCATGAGCAGCCCGACGTAAGCGCGAGGGTACGAGAGAAGCTGCTGCAGGAAACTCTTCCTCGCCAGATCCTCCTCCTCACCCTCCCCGGGCATGGTAGATGCCGAATTCGTGCCTGCCATATCGTCACACAATCCCTTCAGCCGTATTTGATCCTGGGATCCAGGTAGACGTAAAAGATGTCGATGACGAGGTTGACAACCAGGTAGGTGAGGGCGATCGCCAGGATCACACCCTGGATGACGGGGTAATCCCGACTGTTCACCGCTCCTATCAGCAGCCTACCCACTCCCGGCAGGGTGAAAACCTCCTCCAGCACCACGGCCCCGCCCAGCAGCTCACCGAAGGTGATGCCGGTCACCGTAACCACCGGAATCAAAGCGTTCCGGAGAGCGTGCCGGTAGACGACCCGACTCTCATTCATGCCCTTGGAACGCGCCGTCCGTACGTAGTCCTGTCCGAGAACATCCAACATACAGGACCGGCTCATCCGGGCGATGAGGGCTGCCGAGGTCACCCCCATGGCCAACCCCGGTAGCACCAGGTGACGGAGCGCCTGCACCACATCCGCCGAGAAGGCCACATAGCGGCCGCTCGGCAGCACGCCAAGCTGCATGGCGAAGACGAAGATGAGAACGAGCGCCAGCCAGAAGCTCGGCACCGAAACTCCGATTATAGCCACCACCGACAGGAACTGATCCACCAAGCTCCCCCGGCGTATGGCCGCTACCACTCCGATGGGGATACCCAGGATGAGAGCTATGACTAGGCCGATGAGGGCAATCATGATGGTCACAGGCAAACGCTCGAACATGGCCTGGGCCACTGATCGATCCAGCACGTACGATCTACCGAAATCACCCCTGACCGCCCCCGCCAGCCAGGAGAGAAACTGCTGCGGTAGGGGCTGGTCAAGACCCATACCGGCACGCACCGCCCTGACACGCGATTCCGTCGCCCGCACGCCCAGCATCCTCGCGGCGGGATCGCCGGGAGCCAGGTGCATTATGACAAAGCTCATGACCGCGACCAGCAATAACGTGGGCACAAGCCCCATCGCGCGACGTACCACATAATCCACCACCCGATCTCAACTCCTCACCTTCGTGCTGAAACTGATCACTCCTCAATCCACACATTCCAGAACCGGGGAGTCCAGAAGGGGGTGAACCCGTGCATGTAGTCTCTGTGCGCGTGCAGCTCGTGCAGATCACCCAGCTTTATGAACGGCACTTCTTCGTACAGAGCCTTGGACAGCTCGCAGTAGACATCGTAACGGGTCTCGAAGTCCGCATGCTGCATCCCTTGTTCCAGGATGTCATCGATACGAGGGCTTGAGTGACCCAGCCAATCCTGCTCGGTGTGCCAGTAGTTCATGTAGGTTCCGTCGAAGGGAATGCTGTCACCGCTGGTGTTTAGATGCCAGGTCTCCTCGCGCATGGCTATCATGGTCGACCACTCATATACCTGCAGGTCGACGTTGAAACCAGCCTCCCGCAGCTGCTCCGCCATTACGATGGACATTCGATACATCCACTCGTAGTCGCCGGTGGCGAGAAACACCAGCTCCTCGCCATCGTATCCTGCCTCCTCGGCCAACTCGAGGGCCCGCTCGGGATCGCGCTGATCGTAAAGCCCAAGCTGTTCGCCGATGTCGCAGTGCCACACCTGCTCCTGGAAGAAGAAGCTGGAGCACAGTCGGTAGAACTCCTCCAGCTCCGCCGCAGCCAGCATTATGTGGTCGTGATTGAGGGCGGCCTGTATCGCCCGGCGCATCCGGACATCATTCATAGGAGGCTCGTTAGTGTCAAAATAGACCACGGGCGCCCACTGCGCCTTCTGCAGCACGGTCTCAAGATTCGGATCGCCTTTGAGGTCATAGTACTCGATCTTGGGCAGATCCTGCACCCAATGGTACTCACCGGCAACGATCCCCGCCACGCGAGAGCCGCTCTCCGGAACGGGCACCATCAGGACCTCATCCACGTAAGCGATGCGCTTGCCTCCGAGTCCGGTGGGGCCGTCCCAACGAGTATCTGGAGAGTAATCCTCGAACCGCACCAACCGCAGGTAGTCATCGGGGATCCATTCATCGATCTCGAAGGGGCCGGTGCCGATGTAATTGTCGATGCTGATGTGCTCGCCCTCCTCCACTTCCGTGAGCACATCGGCGGGATATATCGGTACACCTACATAGGGATACGCAACCAACGCCGGCAGGACGGGTTCAGGTTCAGAGAACACCAGAGTCAGCTGGTGGTCTCCCTCCAGTCGGATCTCCTCGATGTTGGCGAAATCCGAGGCCCGCGGCGATACTCCCATCGTTCTCTGAAATGAGGCCTTGACATCCCGGCTCGTCATCTCCTGCCCGTTGTGAAAGAGAACATCCCGCCGGAGCTCGAAAGTCCATTCCGTGTAAGCGTCGTTCGCGTAGTAGTCCTCGGCGAGCTGGGGGATGATGGCGTAGTCCTCATCGTAGGTGAGAAGCTCCTCCATGACGTGGGTGGTCACTATCGCGGTCTGATGCGCCCACCCTATATTGGAGTCCAACATCGGCGGCGAGGCGGTCATGGCAACCGTGAGTTCGCCACCCTCTTTCGGATCGGCCGGGTCTACAACCTCCGGGACGTCCTTAGGCGTCACTGCCTCCTGCTGACATGCTGCGGACATGGTGAGCAGAAGCAAGACTGCCATCAATGCAATCAATCTTGGTACACGCATAGCGTGTGTTTACGTCACTCCTTTCATGAAGATAGAACCTCATCCGTAAAGCTGATAGTGCTCGCACCCAGCTCTACCTGTGCTTTTGTCTCAACAGTATCGGTCGGTACATGCATCAGAAGATTTCACTTCACTTCTGTCACACCTGGCGTCGGCCCACTCGTACCTTTTCCGCTCCGCGCTGGTCATCATTCTCATGTAAGAAATTGTGGAAGATCGATACTTATGTCCCAGTCGCCTCTGCAGTAAACCGAGATCCCGTGTCTCCGAGTACAGGTCCACAGCGTAGGTATGCCTGAGGACGCGGGGCGATATGCTTTCAGCCTGTGCAATGGCTGCCTTCTTTGCGTAACGCTTCACCATGTCTCGCACGTAGCGAGCGCTCAGCTGATTTCCGTCGCGGGTTGGAAACAGCCACCTACCCTCTGGCCTGCGGTCCATCCACAAGAGCATGGGATGCACAAGGTTGTCAGCGATGGGCACAATGCGGTCCTGGGCCCTCACACCCCGTATCTTGAGCGAGCCACCGGCTGGGTCCACGCAATTTACCTCCAGCGATATCACCTCACCACAGCGCAGACCGGCCTCCAACATCACGCGAATCATGCAGAGGTTCCGCAGCGGAGCATGATACCTTATGTTGAACTGACCGAGCAGAGCCTGCTTCTCCTCTGCGTTC
>PWUC01000040.1 GCA_003562655.1 Clostridia bacterium | reverse complement strand
CTCCCTCGATATCGTCCACCGAAATCCAGTCCTGCTCCAGAGCCCAGCCAATGTAGTTTGCCACCCAGTGATCCCGCACATCCGGGAAGGGCAGGTCCTCGGGAGCATAGGAAGGTAGGGCATCGCCAACCTGGCTGGCCACCAACAGCTTGACGAACTCGGCCCGGCTCACGTTGCTCTCAGGCCGGAAGGTACCGTCGGGATAACCGTGGATGAAGCCATCCCAGATGCCCTGCCGGATGGAGGCTTCGGCCCAGTGCCGACGCACGTCGGCAAAGGGTCGTGACACCGCGCCAAAGGTCAGCGGCTTCATCGCAACTTCAACGATGCTGCCGTCCCGGGCATCTTCGTACGAGGCAACGGCCATGCCCGACGGGCTGCTGTAATCACCCAGGGTGAGTACCACCGCGAACTCGGCCCATTCCGGTCCACCGGTGGCCACCGTTATAACCTCCTCGGCCAGGTGATAGTGTCCGTCCTCAACCACCAGGATGAAGGTGGCCTCCCATACCCGGGCCCGACCCCAGATGACCGCGGGATTGGGGATCGGGTCACCCTCGACCTGCATGATCACAAGGGGATCGTCATCGTCGGGCTCACCCAGGGCATCACCAAACCAGGGATCGCCGATGAAGTTGACCGTGATAGTGTCCTCGCCCGCCGGCAGCTGCACCAGCTGATGCGGATAGGTAAGGGCGTCGGTCACCTGTTCATCCGGCCCCGGCTCAGTCAGCTCTACGGTCACGGCGAGGCCACCCGTGTAGGCCTCCCGTACATCCTTAATGCTGAGTACATGGCCACCGCTGGGCTTTTCGCCCCAGGCCACCAGTAGATAGCGCATGTTTCCGGCTGGTAGCACGCAGACGCCCAGCTCCGCATGCCGATCCTCTACCCAGCTGGCCACCTCGGCCGGTAGTTCGTCAACGTCAACCAGTTTCCAGTCCACCTCGGCCGCCAGGGCACCACCGGCACCCTGGGAAGTCAACAGGACCACCGCCGCCAACAAGCCGATCATCTGTACAGCCCATCTGCGACTGATCAAACGAATCATCCCCTCCCGGGAAGAATGCTCTCATTTCTACCCCTACTATGACAGATCCACATATTGAAATCCATGGAACTAGATTACAGGAGATTAACTCTTTTGTGACACAGGCGAAGCGCACAGAAACGCCAGTCTCACAAGGGTTGCAGCGAAATTGTGTGTCCCGTTTCCGTAAGGCACACCTGCGGGCTGACGGACACTTAACGGCGAACAGCTGGCAGAGTGACTCAACGAGCAGCGAGGAATGAACCTGAAACACAGCCAGTTTCCCATGGCGGCGATTGGTTCCCTGCTCCGGTTCGGCTGGGATGTACTCACATCCCAGCTCTCGAGCTCTGTCCTGCATCTGCCGGGCTGCCTCCGGTGACGACGTTCGCTGACGATCACGCAGTTGACCAGCATGCCGACGGACGTTCCTCCGGCCAGCTGGCCGCATACTGCCCTTCCAGTATCGCCTTGAGCTGCTCCGTGGTCATGGCACGTGGTTCGTTGTCCTCGTCCTCCATCATCCACTGTAGGGTGGCGCTGTTGAGGGTGGGAACCTCCTTCGTATTGCCTGTGTATATCCTGTTTGCTCCTTATATCAACAAGCGTGTCCACCACTCCCACCGCTTCAGCACCCTCCCCCGCCCTCACGCTCTTTTGCAGGGCTCTTCACGCCCAGAATGCCTCCCAGACGCGCCAGATTCGACACCTGCGATTTTGGGTATGCGTGAATGCGAGAACATAGCCCCTGGAGCGAACGTCACACCATGAGGAGCGGAGGAACTGAAATGGGTGCAGAGATATGGGCAATGGATGGTGGTAGGCGAATTCGGTGGGAGAATGAGATGCCCGCCGAGGAACTCCAGTTCATCACCGGGAGAGCAGCTCCGGCTCCAGAGGGGAAAGCACCATCGGATGGGCGTTCACCCAGAAGCGAGTCAATAAGAAATACCTGTGGGGGCTGCTTGACAGGGACTCTCGGGGCTCGCCTCGATCTAAGACAACACCAGGAAACTACAATGGGGTTAGCCTCCCCGGCAGGACCTGGCGGAGGAAAGCCCCCAACCCACAACCAGGGGGTCGGCTTGGCGACATCGCCCATTTACACCGCGCGATGTTTAATGGAAGACCCCGCAACGTCCCGGAACCCTCCATGGAAAGGCAAACGCTGCCGACCGCGAAGGATTGGGGCGGCCGGTGGAGAATCGAAAGGGTGGAGGGTTCTCTGCCCACCAACGTCCGCCCCCGGCTTTTCGGGGGGCCATGACCAGGAGGGAGTACGAGCAATATGCGAATCGCCGTGGCCGGTTTTTCCGATGAGACATGCACATTCTGCCTGGAACCGACAACCGAGGAACGTTTTGAGCCCGCCACCCTGCGGGACGAGGAGGTGCTGGAAAAGAACCGCGGCATCCCCAACTACATCAACGGGTTTATTTGCGCCGCCGAGGCCGAGCGGGCCGAGTTGGTGCCCCTGGTCTACGCAACGAAGACCCCGGGGGGATTCCAGAGCTGGCTCACCACGGAGTGCTTTGACAAGTACGCCAACGAAATTGCCGACCGCCTGCGGGAAGCGGGACCGCTGGACGGGGTGCTCCTGGCCCTGCACGGGGCCATGGCAGTGACGGGCGTGCCCAAGCCCGAGGCGGAAGTCGCCCGGCGCGCCCGGGCAGCCGTGGGCGACGACGTACCCATCATGGTGACCCTGGACCTGCACGCCAACGAGGACCACGAACTGACCGACGTAGTCGATGGAGTCTTCATAATCAAGACCTATCCCCACGTGGATACCCAGGAAACGGGTGAGGAGGCAGCCCTACGCCTGATCCAGGCCATCCGGGGAGAAATCGACCCGGTGGTCGTCTGCCGGCGGCCGGGCATCGTATCGGCGAGCATATTCCAGGCCACATCGTATCATCCCATGAAGGATGTCCTGGATCGCTGCCGGGAATGGGAGGAGCGCGAGGAGCGGATCCTATACCTGGCCGTGGCCCCGGGGTATGCCTATGCCGATGTCCCGGACATTGGAATGACGGTCGTGGCCGTGGCCGACGGAGACGAGGAATTGGCCGCCAGGGCAGCCCAGGACGTGTCCGACTACGCCTGGACCCTGAGGCATGCCTTCGCGCGAGACCTTCCGAAGCCGCGGGAGGCAGTGGCCGAGGTAATGCAGCTCGTTGCCCGGGGAGAAAAGCCCGTAGTCATCGCCGACGGGGCCGACCGCATCGGCGATACCACCCACGTCCTGCGAGAACTGCTGCGGCAGGGTGCTGAGAACTGGGCAATTCCCGGCATTTCTGATCCGAAGGCCGCCCGGGAGCTGGAGGAAACAGCCTCGGTGGGCGACACCGTCACCCTTCAGGTGGGCGGATGGTACAACGAGACCTCCGGGGATCCCGTGGAGGTGACGGGGACTGTGAAGTTCATGGGACGACCGCGATACAAGCGGGTCGGCCCCATGGGCAGGGGAGCCGTCGTGCAGGATGGATTCGTGGCGCGCCTGGACCTTGGAAACAACCGGCAGCTGGTGATATCAGACCGCATGAGAGGATCAAACGACAGCGCCGGGCTGACGTCCGTCAGCATAGACGTGGACAGTTTAGACATCATCGTCCTGAAGGATCGCGTCCATCACAGGGCCTTCTGGGACGACGTGGCCAAGGTGGATTACCCCATCAACGCCCCGGGCATCGGGTTTGCCGACCTGAGGGACCTCGAATATGAGAACGTACCCCCGGGCACCTTCCCCATCAACTACGACGGCAAAGAGTAGTTCAGCACGGGGCGGTTCCGGGCCGGGAGCACCTGCCTCCCCCGGCGGCCGCCCCGCCCCCCTCCGGAAGTAGTTGGGTGATCACCGGTCCAAGCTCTTGGATGGTAGCACGGCTGGAGTGTTGCTCAACCCCTCAGGTAAGAGTTCAGGGTTCTTCTCCATTTGAGTTGGCAGGATCGCTCTTCTTCCCGGACCCTGGCCATGTTGATCCTG
>PWUC01000176.1 GCA_003562655.1 Clostridia bacterium | reverse complement strand
TCTCGCCGCTGTGTGTATGAGCAGTACGATCACATGGTGGGGATCAACACCGTCCTGAATCCCGGCGCCGATGCGGCCGTTCTTCGGATCAGGGGATCGGAGCGGGGGATTGCCGTCGCCGTCGATGGAAATGGGATGCTCTGTCATCTGGATCCGCGCAGGGGGGCCATCTGCGCCGTCGCCGAGAGCTACCGGAACCTGTCCGCCGTGGGGGCCCGTCCCCTGGCGGTGACCAACTGTCTGAACTTCGGCAATCCGGAGAAGCCCGGGGTCATGTACAGCTTCGTCGAGGTCGTTGGGGGGATGGCCGAGGCCTGCCGGGAGCTGGGCACGCCGGTCACCGGCGGCAACGTCAGCTTCTACAACGAGACGGGAGGACGCCAGATCTATCCCACCCCCGTCATCGGCATGGTCGGCCTCCTCGATGATGTCTCGCGGTGTGCCTCGCCCGGGTTTGCGGCGGAGGGCGACCGGGTGCTCCTGCTCGGTGGGGGGACGGGGTCGCTGGGCGGCTCCCAGTACCTGAACATCATCGCCCGCGAGGTGGCCGGCCCGGTGCCCGCAACCGACTACGCGGCGGAGCTGGCGGCCGGTGAGACCTGCCGGAGGGGCATTGCCGCCGGCCTGATCCATTCGGCCCACGATGTATCCGACGGAGGCCTGGCGGTCGCCCTGGCCGAGGCCGCGTGTCTTTCGCGGTCTCACCTGGGGGCCAGGGTCGTACTGCCGTCGGGTGAAAGGACGGACCAGGCCCTGTTTGGTGAGGGTGGGCCGCGGTACCTGGCGACGGCCCCGCCGGGTTGTCTGGGGGCCCTGGTTGAACTGGCCCGGCGATTGGGGTGTCCGCTGAGCGTGATCGGTCAGGTTGAGGGCACATCCCTCGTCGTTGAAGCCGGGGACAGGTTGATCGACGTGCCGGTAGCGGAACTCATCGATGCCAGAGAGGGTGGTTTGCAATGACAGATTCTCTCCGGGAGGAATGCGGGGTTTCGGGGATATGGGGCCATCCCCATGCAGTGACCCTGACCCATTATGCCCTTTATGCGCTGCAGCACCGCGGCCAGGAGTCGGCGGGGATCGCCGCAGCCTGCCACGGCGAGAGTCCGCTGCAGCTGCACCGGGGCCTCGGACTGGTGGCGGAGGTCTTCGGGGAGGGGATCCCCGAGGAGCTGCACGGTGACTGCGCCGTCGGGCATGTTCGCTACTCGACGACGGGAGGCTCTTCGTTGAGAAACGCTCAGCCCCTGGTGGTGCGCCTGAAGTCGACGTCTCTGGGCCTGGCTCACAACGGAAACCTGACCAACGCGCGGGCACTGCGCAGTTCCCTGGAGGGGAGCGGCAGCATATTTCAGAGCACCTCCGACACCGAGGTCATCGCCCACCTGACTGCCCGGGGGCGTTCCGATGAGATAGGAACCAGCCTCCTGGAGGCCCTGGAGAAGGTCAGGGGTGCCTACGCCATGGTCGCCCTGACGCCCGGCCATCTCTTTGCCGCCAGGGACCCCAGGGGAATACGTCCCCTTTCCCTGGGTAGACTGGGGGACGGCTGGATGGTGGCCTCTGAGACCTGCGCCCTGGACACGGCGGGAGCCAGCTTCGTGCGGGATGTGGCTCCGGGCGAGCTGCTGCGCATTGACAATGAGGGCGTGACCAGCACGCGCATAGGGGAGAGGGTCCCGGCGTCGCCGTGCATATTCGAGTACATCTACTTCGCCCGGCCAGACAGCAACCTGGACGGGCGCAACGTACACCAGGTCCGAAAGCAGCTGGGGCGCCTGCTGGCGGTGGATCATCCGGTGGAGGCGGACGTGGTGTCGGGCGTTCCCGCCTCGAGCCTGTCGGCTGCCACCGGCTACGCGGAGGAGGCGGCCATTCCCTACGAGATGGGCCTGGTGCGCAACCGCTACATCGGCCGGACCTTCATTCAGCCGGAGGATGAACTGAGGCGGCAGGGCGTGCGGCTCAAGTTTAACCCCCTGCGCAAGGTGGTGGGGGGCCAGCGCGTGGTCCTCGTTGACGACTCCATCGTGCGGGGAACCACCTCGAGGATCCTGGTCAAGCTCCTGCGGGCCGCGGGGGCCCGGGAAATTCACCTGCGGATCAGTTCGCCGCCCTACCGGTATCCCTGCTACTACGGGATCGATACCAGCTCGACAGGAGAGCTCATTGCAGCGGGACGTTCGGTGGAGGAGGTCAGGGCCATCGTGGGCGCAGATTCGGTGGCCTACCTGGACGCGGACAGGGTGGCCGAGGCGGCCGGGGGCCGCCAGGGGGATTTTTGCACCGCCTGTTTTGATGGCGACTACCCGGTGCCGCCCGAGGGGTGTGGCAGGCAAGAAAGTTCTGGAGGTTGATCGAGATGACTGATGGTACCACGTACCGGGATGCTGGGGTCGACATCGAGAGGGCCGATGCCATCGTGGCGCGCATGCAGGAGGCGGTCCGGGGCACCTGGATTGAGGGGACGACGGGTGACTTCGGCGATTTTGCCGCCTCCTTCTTTCCCCCCTGGAGAGAATACCGCCGTCCCCGGCTGGTGGCCTGCACCGACTCCGTCGGCACCAAGATCAAGCTGGCGGCGGCGACGGGTCGCTACCGGGAGGTCGGGGTCGACTGCGTGGGCATGGTGGTCAACGACATGGTGACAGAGGGGGCGAAGCCGCTGTTTCTGCTGGACTACATTGCCGCAGCCGAGCTCAGGCCCGGGCCCGTGCTCCAGATCGTGCAGGGCCTGGCCGGGGGGTGCCGGGAGGCGGGTTGTGCCCTGGTGGGTGGTGAGACCGCGGAGATGCCGGGCGTGTACCGGCCGGATGATCACGAGCTGGTCGGGTTTGCCCTGGGGATTGCCGAGGGGGACCGGGAGCTGCTGCCGCGGGCTCCCCGGCCCGGGGATCTGCTGTTGGGCCTGCCGTCGGCCGGGCTTCACAGCAACGGGTTTTCGCTGGTGCGGTTGATCCTGCAGAAGACGGGCTGGAGTCTCGACCGGGTGATCTCGCCCCTGGAGGTTCCCCTCGGGGAAGAGCTGATGCGACCGACCCGGATCTATGTGCGGGCAGTGCTGGATCTGTTCGAACGGGGGGGTGCCCTGGCCTTTGCTCACATCACCGGGGGAGGGATCCCCGGCAATGTGCCACGGGCCCTGCCCCGGGGGACCCGTCCGCACATCGACTGGTCCTCATGGGAGCGTCCTCCCATCTTCGAGCTCCTGGCCGCCGCCGGGACAGTAGCAGAGGAGGAGATGCGCAGAACCTTCAACCTGGGAGTGGGAATGGTCGCCGTCGTGCCCCCCGAGAGTTTTGACCGGGCCCTGGAAGTGGCCCGCGAGGCGGGGCTGCAGGCTCACCAGATGGGTGAGGTCCTTCGCGAGGGAGATGACTGAAGTGGCGGATGCTCAGAGGATGCGGCTGGCGGTTTTCGCCTCGGGCCGGGGCAGCAACCTGGGAGCCATTCTGGAGGCTGCCAGAGCCGGCGCCCTGGACATGGTGGTCGCCCTGGTGGTGAGTGATCAGGCGGAGGCCCCCGCGCTGGAGCGCGCCCGGGAGGTCCAGGTGCCGGCCGAGGTGCTGGAGTTTACCTCCGACCATGACGCTTACGGTGAAAGGTTGCTCCGGGTCCTGGAGGCGCACCGGATCGACGCCGTCGCCCTGGCCGGTTTCATGCGGGTTCTGCCGGCGAGTTTCCTGGCGGCCTTCCCCGGGGACGTTTTCAACATACACCCCTCGCTCCTGCCGGCCTTTCCGGGACTGCACGCCCAGGCCCAGGCCCTGGAGTACGGGGTGAAGGTTTCCGGGTGCACGGTGCATTTCGTCGATGAGGGTGTGGACACGGGACCGGTCATCTTACAGACCGCCGTGCCGGTGTACGAACATGATGATGTCGATGATCTCTCGGGGCGGATTCTCCGGTGGGAACACCGCCTGTATCCGCGGGCGCTGCAGCTGTATGCTGAGGGGCGCCTGCAGAAACAGGGTAGAAGGGTGAGGATACTCAATGACTGAAGGGCGCATCGCTCTGATCAGCTGTTCGGACAAGGGGGCCCTGGTCCCCCTCGCTCGCGGCCTGGTTGAACTGGGTTGGAGGCTTGTGTCCACGGGAGGGACGGCCTCCCTTCTCAGCGGTGAGGGCCTGCCCGTCACACCGGTGTCGGAGGTCACGGGCCATCCATCTCTGCTGGAGGGCAGGGTCAAGACCCTTCACCCGGCAGTTCACAGCGGGATCCTGGCCAGAAGAGACCGGGATGAGGATCTGGAGGAGCTGGCGGAGAGGGGCTACGAGACCATCGATATGGTGGTGGTCAACCTCTACCCCTTTGAGGAGACGGTTTCCGCTGGAGCCTCGCAGGTGAAGATCATGGAAAGCGTCGACATTGGAGGCCCGACAATGCTGCGGGCGGCGGCCAAGAACTTCGGCTCGGTGATACCGCTGGTGCGCCCCCGGGACTACCCCCTGGTGTTGGAGCAGCTGGAAAAGACGGGTGATGTGGACGAGGCGACGAGGCGCCAGCTGGCGGCCGAGGTCTTCCGGCATGTCTCGCGTTACGACTCCCTGATCGCCGGATACCTGGGAGGAGGCAGCCGGGGCTACCTGTCCTACCCGGAGGAACTGACCATTCCCCTGAGAAGGACCCGGATCCTGCGCTACGGGGAGAACCCCCACCAGACGGCAGCTCTGTACGTCACGCCGAGCACCTCTGCACTGTCGCTGGCGCGCCTGCAGCAGCTTCAGGGCCCGGACCTTTCGTACAACAACCTGCTGGACGTGGACGTCGCGGTGGGGTTGGCCTCTGAGTTCGAAAGGCCGGCCGTATGTGCCCTGAAGCACAACAACCCCTGCGGGGTCGCGGTGGCACAGACCCTTGTCGACGCCTTCAGGGCCGCCTACGATGCCGATCCCGTCTCCATCTTCGGCGGGGTGGTGGCGGTCAACCGCCCGGTCGACCTGGACCTGGTGCAGCTGATCGTGCAGAGGAAGCTGTTCCTGAATGTGCTGGTGGCTCCAGAATACACACCGGATGCTCTCCGACGGCTCAAGAGACGGAAGAAGCTCCGGGTCTTCCGCCTGGCGGGCCTGGGCCGGGGAGTGACCGTCGCGGCCGGACTGGAGATGAACCGGCTGGCCGGGCGGTTCATAAGGGGCGGTATGCTGCTCAACCAGCGCGACGAGGGGATCCTCCCCCCGTCGGCCTGGAAGGTGGCCGGCCGATGTGCGCCCGGCGAGCGGGAGTGGGCCGACATGGAGTTCGCCCAGATCGTCGCCATGTACACCAAGTCCAATGCCATTGTGGTGGCCCGGGACGGGGTCACCCTGGGCGTGGGCGCCGGCCAGATGAACCGGGTGAACGCGGCCCGTCTGGCCCTGGAGGCGGCGGGAGAGGGAGCGCGGGGAGCGGTCATGGCATCGGACGGCATGCTGCCCTTCCCCGACGTGGTGCAGCTTGCGGCTGGGGCCGGAATCGGGGCCCTGGTGCAGCCGGGAGGCGCGATCCGCGATGACCAGATCATAGCCGAAGCGGACGGAGTGGAGATGGCGATGGTATTCACCGGCAGGCGGCATTTTGTGCACTGAGCTTCGTATGGGGGGATCTGATCGCTATGGATGTTATGGTGGTGGGTGGCGGAGGAAGGGAGCATTGTCTGGCGGCGAGCATCGCGGAGAGTCCCCTGGTGGACCGGGTCACGGCCCTGCCCGGCAGCGCCGGAATGTCTCTGGTGGCGGATCGGGTGCCAGAAGACGCAGGAGACATTGATGCAGTGGTCGATGCCGCCCGGACCCTGGAGGTGGACCTGGTGGTGGTGGGGCCCGAGAATCCCCTGGCCGGGGGGCTGGTGGACGCCCTGGAGAGCGAGGGCATTTTCGCCTTTGGCCCCCCGGAGAGGGCGGCGAGGATCGAGAGCAGCAAGGTCTTCGCCAAGGACCTGATGAGCAAATGCGGAATACCCACGGCCCCCTACCGGGTCTTTTCCAGCTTTGAGGAGGCGGCGGCCCATCTCGAGCAGAGGCCGCTTCCGGCGGTGATCAAGGCCGATGGTCTTGCGGCGGGAAAGGGAGTCATCGTGGCGACGGACCGGGAGGAGGCGGCGAGGGCCATCTCCGAGATCATGGTTCAGCGGACCTTCGGTTCCGCCGGAGACCGGGTGCTGGTTGAGGATTTTCTGACCGGTGAGGAGCTGAGCGTGATGGCGATCACCGACGGCCAGACCCTGGTTCCCCTGGCCCCTTCCCAGGATCACAAGGCCCTTCTCGATGGCGGAGGGGGACCCAACACCGGGGGAATGGGAGCCTACTCCCCGGTTTCCTTCTACGGGCAAGAGCTGGCTGCCCGGGTGGAATCGGAGATACTGCGCCCCGCCGTGGAGGCGATGGCCCGGGAGGGCGCACCCTTTCGCGGGGTCCTCTATGCCGGGCTCATGATCACCGACGAGGGACCCATGGTCCTGGAGTTCAACTGCCGCTTCGGCGACCCGGAGGCCCAGGTGGTCCTTCCCCGCATGGAAAGCGACCTGGTCCCCCTGCTCCTGGCTGCCTCGGGCGCCGGGGGCGACCTGGAGAGCCTGGGTGAGAAGCTGTGCTGGCGGAGGGAGAGTGCCGTCTGCGTGGTACTGGCCTCGGGCGGCTACCCGGGCCGCTATGAAACCGGCCTGCCCATCCAGGGGCTGGATGACGCCGGGGGGGGAGTGAGGATCTTTCACGCCGGAACGGATCTCCGGGAGGGCCAGTGGGTGACGGCGGGCGGTCGGGTCCTGGGGGTTACGGCCCTGGGCGAGGATCTGGAGGGAGCCCGGCGGGGGGCCTACGCCCAGATCGACCGGATGGGCTTTGCCGGGATGCATTACCGAAGGGACATCGGCCGGTGAGATCTGCCCGCGACAGAGGTTTCCGACCCGGGATCACCCTGTGATACAATGAGCAGGTATATGGGGAGAGGTGATCCGGGTTGGAGCTGCTGGAAGAACTCAACGGTGTGCAGCGTGAGGCGGTGCTACATGATGCCGGCCCCGCCCTGGTCCTGGCCGGGGCCGGCAGCGGCAAGACGCGGGTGCTGACGCGCCGCCTTGCGCACCTGATCCGCGAAAGAGGGGTCAGCCCCTTTTCCGTGCTGGCCATCACCTTCACCAACAAGGCGGCCCGCGAGATGAAGGAGCGCTGCGAGGAGCTGATCGGCGAGCGGGTGCAGCACATGTGGATCGGGACCTTTCATGCGATCTGCCTTCGCATCCTCAGGAGCAATGTGCACAGGGTCGGATACAGGCCCGGTTTTGTCATATATGACCAGCGCGAGCAGCGCACCGTGGTCCGGGAGGCGATGAAGGAGCTCAACATCAGTGAGAAGCGCCTGGATCCCGCGGCGGTTCTGCACGCCATCAGCAGGGCAAAGAACAGACTCCGGGGCCCCTCGGACCTGGAGAGCGGCCAGTATCCCTTCATGCGCGAGGTGACGGAGATATACCGCCGCTACCAGAAGCTGCTGCGGGGATACAATGCCATGGATTTTGATGACCTCCTGGCGCGGACGGTGACCCTGCTCCGCGACGATTCCGGGATGCTTGCCCATTACCAGAAGCAGTTCCAGCATGTTCTCGTCGACGAGTACCAGGACACCAATCATGTCCAGTACCGCCTGGTCAAACTGCTGTCCGCCGGATACCGCAGCGTCTTTGCCGTGGGAGATTCGGATCAGTCCATCTATGGTTGGCGGGGGGCTGATATCAACAACATACTGAATTTCGAGGCGGATTTCCCCGAGGCCCGGATCTACCGGATGGAGGAGAACTACCGCTCCACGGAGCCGATTCTGCGGGCGGCTCAGAGGATGATCCGGTGCAATGAACGCCGCCAGGAGAAGGATCTCTGGACCCGGCGCTCGGGGGGGGATCCCGTCTGCTTCTACCGGGCTCCCTCGGGAGAGGAGGAGGCCAGGTTCGTCGTCTCCTACATAGAACAGCTGGTCCGGGAGGGACATCACCGGTGGGCGGATTTCGCGGTGCTGTACCGGACCCACGCCCAGTCCAGATTGCTGGAGGAGACCTGCATCAGGCGCGGGGTCGCCTACCGGATTTTCGGGGGTCAGCACTTCTACGAGCGCAGTGAAGTCACCGACGCGATCGCCATGATGCGGCTGCTGGTCAACGGCGATGACTGGATCAGCCTCAGGAGGGTCATCAACCGGCCCCGCAGGGGAGTGGGGCCGGCCACGATGCAGAGGCTGGAGGACTTCGCTGCCGGCGGAGGATATGACATCTACGAGACCCTGGACCGCGTCGACCAGATTGACGGCATCCGTGGAGCTCAGAGGCGAGGGGTTGACAGCTTCGCCGGGGTCCTGGGGCGGGTTCGGGCAGAGATCGAGACCTCGGAGCCGGCGGAGCTGCTGCGGATGTTTCTACTGGAAAGCGGCTACCTCGACCAGCTGGAGGGTGTGGAGGGGGAGAGCCGGCGCGAGAATCTGGACGAGCTGATCGGCAGCGCAGACGTCTTCATCCGGGACCTGCGAGGGGGCAGGATCCCGGGAGCTGGAGCCCTGGCCGACCAGGGCGAGGAGGCCGTCGCTGCCTTTCTCAGCACCGTGGCCCTTCTGACCGATGCCGACGAACACGCCGAGGAGGCCGGAGAGATCACGCTCCTGACCCTGCACAGCGCGAAGGGGCTGGAGTTTCCGGCAGTCTTCATCGTCGGGATGGAGGAGGGATTGTTTCCCCACGTTCGCTCCATGGACAGCCCTGAGCAGCTGGAGGAGGAGAGACGGCTGTGTTACGTGGGAATGACCCGGGCCCAGGATCGCCTGATCCTGACCTGTGCCGATGTCCGCAGCATGTACGGAGAGACAAGTCGGACCATTCCCTCGCGGTTTCTCGGCGAGATCGGTGAGGAGAAACTGGCGGCAGTGGGGTCCCCGGGCGGAGGGAGGGGGGGCCCCGGTGCATCGCGGGATGCGAGCCCGAGGGGGCAGAGGCAGAATAGGCAGGACAGGGCCCGCGAGAACTTCGCCCCGGGGGTGAAGGTCCGGCATCGCGTGTGGGGCGAGGGGACCGTGGTTCAGCACAAGCGGGCCGAGGGCGACCTGGAGCTGACCATTGTCTTTGTCGAGGAAGGGCTCAAGACGGTTGTGGCTGACCAGGCTCCCCTCGAGCGGGTCCGCAGGTGAGGGGCTGTAGCGGATATTTGCGGCGGGAGAAGGGGTCCCTTGATGTCCGATGTGAGGAGCTGGCTGGGCAGGCTGGGCACAGGATGGCTGATGGGGCTGGCCGTGGTCATCCCGGGCGTGAGCGCGGGGACCGTCGCGCTGATCATGGGTGTGTACGGGGAATGGCTCCGGGGAATGAGCTCTCTCAAGCTCGGCCCGCTGATCCCCCTGATCCTGGGCCTGGTCCCGGGGATCCTCTCCGGTGTGCAGCTGGTACGTTGGGGAATCGCCGTCACCCCGGACGCCACCTCGGCCTTTTTCCTGGGAATCATGATCGTGGCAGTCCTGGGCTTTCTGCGGGAGAATCCCCCCCGGGGTCCCCACGTGGCCATTGCGGCTGCCTCCTGTGCAGCGGCGTGGTGGCTGGCTCTGGTGTCGCTGCTTCATCCCCTTGCGGGGGCGGGGCCGCCCTCGGGTTCGGCCATGGCCCTGGCTGGAGCGGTCGGAGCTGCGACCATGACACTGCCCGGGATCAGCGGAGGTACCGTCCTGATCCTGATGGGTCTTTATCAGCCGACCATCGCGGTGGTGGCCCGTTGGGACTGGGCCCTTCTGGTCCCCTTTGCCGCCGGTGCCCTGGCCGGGCTGGTCGTCATCGCGAGGATCATCCGGGCGGTTCTTGATCGGTGGGAGCCGGTGGTCATGGCCCTTCTGGTGGGCCTGATGGTCGGGTCCATGCGGGCCCTGATCCCCGCGGGGTGGTGCCCGGTCTCGGTGGGGGCCCTCGTGGCCGGAGGGGTCCTGTCAGCGGCGCTGGTATCCGGAAGACGGGAGCAGTTCAGGGATTTTTGAGTCCGAGAGGAGATGGCATATCACAGGTATGATGAGGGTGGGCCGTTGGTCACTGACGATGCTGATTGTGTTGTCCCTGGCACTGGGCGGTTGCGAACCGGAGGCCGAGGAGCCCGAGGTCCCGGAGCCCCCCAGGGGGCTGCGGGTTCTGGCAGTGTGGGACGGCCCGGCGGTGATGAGCCCGCTGATGAACTGGCCGGAGACAGGTGTCATCGGCAGCCTCCTGTACGGTACCCTTTTCTACCTGGACGCCGATCTGGAACTTCAGCCCTACCTGGCGGAGCAGATCACGGCCGCCGGGGACAGGGTCATCCTGCGGTTGCGACCTGATCTGGTGTGGCATGATGGCCGGAAGGTGACGGCGGAGGACATCGAGTTCACCCTGCACGCCCTGCTGGATCCGGGCTTCACCGGATCGGATCCCGGGAGCGAATTCGACTTCATCGCCGGGGCCCGGCAGTTCCGCACGGGCGAGGCTGACAGGATATCGGGCGTGCAGGTGCATGATGAGGTCACGGTCCGGTTCACCGTTGAGCCCGGGGCGGGGCTGTGGAATCTGTATTTTCTGAGCCCGGTGCCGCGACACGTGTTGGGCGACATCTCCCCTGAGGAGCTGGAGGGTGCGTTGCGGCGGGAGTCTCCCGTCGGATGCGGGCCCTACCGGTTTGACAGTGCCCGGGAGGTTGACCTCGGCACGGAGGTGGACCTGGTCCCGTTCCCCGACTTCCCGCTGGAGGGCGGGGATGTTGAGCAGGTGACGCTGCTGCTCTCCTCGCAGATGCCTCCAGGAGAGGACCTGGATTTTGACGTGATCTTCGTTTCGGGCCTGCTGGCCCCTCCCATTCCCGACGGTTTTTCCGTTCAGATCCTCCCGTCCGAGGGCTTTGAGTACCTGGGGCTGAACCTGCGGGATCCGGTTTTGGGACAGGCTGAGGTCCGCAGGGCCATCGCCGGGGTGGTGGACCGGGAGCGGGTGGCGGAGGACCTGTTCGGCGAACATGCCCGCATCGTCGATTCCCCCGTGCCCTGGACGGCTGGAGAGGACGTTGTCCGACACGCCCACAACCCGGAAGAGGCCGGGGCCCTTCTGGCCGCAGCCGGCTTTGTCCGGGGCGATGACGGGTGGTTGAGGACCCCGGAGGAAGAGGTGGTGCGCCTGTATCTCGCCTACCCAACGGGTGATGTGCGCCGCCAGAGGGCCGCAGAGGGGATCGCCGCTGACCTGGCGGAGATCGGAATCAGGGTGGATCCGATCCCGGTTCGTACGGATCTTCTGCTGCACAACCTCCATGTGAGAAACCGGTTTGATATGTATCTTCTGGCGATGCCGTGGAGAATGAGCTCCTCCCAGGCGACCTGGGGACCCGGAAACATATGGGGTTACGAGGGATTCAGCGGCCAGTGGGAGGATGATTGGGTCCGGAGGGTGACAGGGGATCTGCCCGTCGTATTTCTGGCCCATCCGGATCATCTTCTGCTGGTCTCTGACGATTTGGAGATGGTTCCTCCCTGGAATGCCCCTCCACTGGGAAATTTATTTTTGTGGAGCTGGGCTGCTGAGGCAGGAAACTAGGAATCGATGAACAATATGTACTATAATATTGCGTAGGTGTACGCAAATATCTCGTGTTATATGATACATGCCAGTGTCAGCGTAGAACGGGGGGATTATGTGTCGGATGCATTGGTGAAGGTCGAAGATCTGAGGACTTACTTCTACACGGAGGACGGTATGGTCCCCGCGGTCGATGGTGCAACGTTTCACATCGACCGCGGCGAGACGCTGGGTGTGGTGGGCGAGAGCGGCTGCGGCAAGAGTGTATCTGCTCTTTCCGTCTTGCGCCTGATTCCCGACCCACCCGGAAAGATCCTCGAGGGTTCAAGCATCATGTTCGAGGGCGAGGAGCTGTTGACGAAGAGGGAGTCCGCAATGCGGAAGATCCGTGGAAACGACATTTCGATGATCTTCCAGGAGCCGATGACCTCCCTGAACCCGGTGTATACTGTTGGGGATCAGATCATGGAGGCAATCATTCTGCACCAGGGACTCTCGCAGCGCGAGGCAAAGAACCGGGCCATCGAGATGTTGAGGCTGGTCGGTATTTCCGACCCCGACCAGAGAGTTGACGAGTATCCGCACCAGATGTCCGGAGGCATGCGCCAACGGGTGATGATCGCTATGGCCCTGTCGTGCAATCCCAAGATGCTGATCGCCGACGAGCCAACCACTGCCCTGGACGTGACCATTCAGGCCCAGATCCTCGAGCTCATGAAGGAACTGAAAGAGGAGCTCGGGATGGCCATCATGCTGATCACCCACGACCTCGGGGTCATCGCCGAGATGGCGGAGCGGGTCGTTGTCATGTATGCCGGAAAGATCGTGGAAGAGGCCACCGTGTTTGACCTCTTCGGGGAGCCCCAGCACCCCTACACCGAGGGTCTGTTGAATTCCATTCCCAGGTTGGACCGGGCCGGGGGCCGTCTGCATGTCATAGAAGGGGTTGTGCCCAACCCCCTCAACATGCCGGTGGGATGCTACTTCAACCCACGCTGTCCCTATGCCATGGACATCTGCCGCTCTGAGCATCCCGAGCTGATCGAGCTGAACGGTCGGCGGGTAGCCTGCTGGCTGCACGACAAAGAAAGAGTGGGGGTGGCGTAGATGGCCCAGTCCGCACAGGAGATGCAGCAGCAGGATGAAACTTCGGACGAACTGGTCGTTGTCAAGGGACTGAAGAAGTACTTCCCCATCACCGGCGGCATATTCTCCCGCATCGTCGGGTGGATCAAGGCCGTCGATGATATCAACTTCAGCATCAAGCCCGGTGAGACTCTGGGACTGGTGGGAGAGAGCGGTTGCGGAAAGACCACCACGGGGCGGGTAATCCTGCGTCTGCTGGAGCCCACCGAGGGGCACGTGCTCTTCGAGGGCCAGAGCGTATTCGACCTCCCCCGGGAGGAACTGCGGAGGCTCCGCCGGGACATGCAGATCGTGTTCCAGGATCCATACGCGTCCCTGAACCCGCGGATGACCGTCGGTGACATCATCGGTGAACCCCTTGAGATTCACAACGTGGCACGGGGTAGGGAAAAGGACAGCCGCGTCCGGGAGCTGCTCGAGACTGTCGGTCTGAGCTCGCTGCACGCCCGCCGCTATCCGCACGAATTCTCCGGCGGACAGAGGCAGCGCATCGGTGTTGCCCGGGCCCTGGCTCTGAACCCGAAGCTGATCGTCTGCGACGAGCCAGTGTCGGCCCTGGACGTGTCCATTCAGTCCCAGGTGCTCAACCTGCTGGAGGATCTGCAGGAGGAGTTCGATCTGACCTACCTGTTCATCGCCCACGATCTCAGCGTCGTGCGGCACATCAGTGACCGGGTCGCAGTCATGTACCTGGGGCAGCTGGTCGAGGTGGCGGACGAGAACGAGCTGTATGAGAACCCCCTCCACCCCTACACCGAGGCGCTGCTGTCGGCCATCCCGATTGCCGATCCGACGATCCAGCACGGCAGGGAGCGCATCGTGCTGACCGGTGACGTCCCGAGCCCGTCCAACCCGCCCAGCGGGTGCCACTTCCGGACGCGGTGTATGCATGCCATGGACCGCTGCGCGGAGACCAAGCCGCCCCTCAAGGACCTCGGCGCCGAGCACTTTGTGGCCTGCTTCCTGCATGAGTGAGCGGAAGCACTGATATCGTGTCTGCCAGCCCGGGGCCCCGCAGTCGGCCCCGGGTTTCTCATGTGGGCCCGGCATGGGCGAATGCTAGGGGGTGAAAGTCCCCTGTGGGCCGTGGGCACGTAGGACCACTAGGCGAAGGCAAGGGTGCCCGCGGTGACGCGGGATCTGAAGGAAGCCGGAGGCAAAACCGCGACCCGAGGAGCACGAACTCTGGACGAGGCGTGACGGGCTGGGCGAGTCTGCAAGGCAAGACGAAGCCCCATATTGGCCGAAGGTCCGTTGCGTACACAGGGCGGGTGTGCGGGGAAAGTATTCGTCCTTACCCGGGGAGATCTGTCGACCACGTCATTGAGAGCTGACAACCCGCACCGGGAGGTGCAGCTGAGGCGGCAGAGGTCAGCAGAGGTCATAGTACGCAGGAGGAATCATCAGGGCATGGGGGGAGATTGAGGCACTGTCAACCGAAAGGGGCAGCCCCTGCTGGGCCCCGCCTAACCCCTGATGCTGAATCCTGGCGGAAGGACCGAACATGAACGAGAGGATGGGATCCGTGAATCCGAAGGATGCGCCCAGACAGCAGAAAGCTCTTCACCACCTATCCGGGAGAGTACTTCGTTGGGGTGCTCCTGTCTCCTATCTCCACCCCAAAATCAACATACAAGCAGAAAACTCCCACGGGAGCCGACCTTCAGGGGGAGACGGTGAACCCGTCAGGGCCTGGGGGCGGTCCGAGTGCATTCCAGGCACGACCGGAAGATCCATCCCGCGAAGCCGAGGAGCAGAGGTTGATGGTACGGGTCTTGTTGCGGCACAACATGATTCGAGCCTATGAGCGCGTGAAGTCGAACGGTGGAGCACCGGGGATTGACGGTATGACGGTTGAGGACCTGATGCCGTACCTGCAGAAGCACTGGGCCGGCATTAAGGAGGATCTTCTTGAGGACAGATACCGTCCACAGCCGGTCAAGCCGAACGGTGGAGTGAGGCTTCTGGGCGTTCCGACCGCAGTGGATCGGCTGATTCAGCAGGCACTCTTGCAGGTTCTAACCCCCCTCATTGATCCTGAGTTTGCTGACGAGAGTTATGGCTTTCGCCCCGGGCGCAGCGCACATGACGCAGTCCGGG
>PWUC01000255.1 GCA_003562655.1 Clostridia bacterium | reverse complement strand
ACGCCTGAAACCGGAGCACCTTTACTGCATGGAGTCGATTGAGTCACCGGCCATCTCGCCGGACGGAACGACCGCAGCCTACGTACTGAAGACCTACGACCGCGAAAAGGAGGAGGGCCAGACCCACATAGAGCTGGCGGCGCGAGGGCGAAAACGGCAGCTCACCGCAGGTCCCAAGGACAGCCGCCCCGCATGGTCTCCCGACGGAAAACAGATCGCCTTCATTTCCGGACGGACGGGCAAGCCCCAGATCCACCTGATCGCCATCGACGGGGGCGAGGCTCGCCACATTGAGACGGAGAAGGAGCCCGCCTCCCCCCTGCTGTGGTCTCCCGACGGGAAGAAAATCGGCTTCCGCGCCGTAGTGAAGAAGAGCCCCAGCGGCCGCCGGTATCCGGGTGAACCCGAGGAACTCGTGCCGGAGGAGGATGATGACAAGAACGAGGACGCGGAGAAGAAGAAGGAGCCTCTCCGCGTCATAACCGACATGCACTACCGGACGGACATGGATGGCTTCATCCACGATCGCCGCCCCCAGCTCTTCGTCCTGGACCTCGAAAGTGAAAAGGTAAAGCAGCTGACGGAGGCCTTCCGCCAGCACGGGGAGATGACCTGGCACCCCGGCGGCGGCAGGATCGCCTACACCATCCGTCACTACGATGAAAAGCGAGTGCTGTACACATCCAGCGTCCGGGAGGTGGACCTGGACACCGGCAGCCACCAGCGACTCCTGGACTGGGACGGCTCCATCAACGATGTCAGCTACTCCCCCGACGGCCGGTGGCTGGTATTGTCCGCGACGGAGAACCGCGACCCCATGGGCACGGCAAACGCCCACCTGTGGGCCCTCAAAATCCACGACCGCGCCCTGCCTGCCGGACATGAGGAGGTTGGGAACCTGACCCCCGACCTGGACCGTTCGGCCATGGGAAAACTCCGCTGGGATCCCACCGGTGAGCACCTCTACTTCACCCTGGGTGATCGCGGCCGCATCGTCCTGAACCGCACCCCCTTCGATGACGGAAAGCCCGGAGAGGTGACCCCCGTCAAATGCGCCCTCGGCGGCGTGATCTCGGACCTGGACATCGCCTCTGAAACGGGGGATCTTCTGTACAAGGCCCAGGACTTCACCCACCCCGAACAGCTGTTCATCCAGAATCACGGGGGGGCCGAGAAGGTCACTGACGTCAACGAGGACCTGTTCGCAGACTGCGAACTCCTGCCGGCAGAGTCCTTCACCTACGAGGGTCCCGACGGGTGGCAGATCCAGGGATGGGTGATGAGGCCGGCCGGATACGAGCCGGGGCGCCGCTACCCCACCGTCCTTTCCATCCACGGAGGGCCCACCGGGGCCTACATGGACCGGTTTGACTTCAACTTCCAGATGCTGGCCCACCAGGGCTTCGCCGTTGTATTCACCAATCCCAGGGGCAGCGTCACCTACGGCACCCGCTTTGCCCAGGGAGTGGTCAGGGACTGGGGTGGCAAGGACTACCGGGACATCATGGCCGGCCTGGACGCCGTCATTGAGGACGGCATCGCCGACCCGGAGCGCCTGGGAGTCATGGGCTGGAGCTACGGCGGCTACATGACCTGCTGGACCGTTACCCAGACAGACCGCTTCTCGGCCGCCGTCGCCGGTGCCAACATCTCCAACATCTACACGCTCTGGGGCACCAGCGACATCGCCCCCGTCTACAACCAGGCCCTCAATGGGGGTCCCCCCTTCGACGACGAGGAGCAGTACATGGACCGGTCCGCCATGCGTCACGTGAGAAATGTCACGACGCCGGTGCTGATCCTGCACGGAGAGGCCGACGTCCGGACTCCCATTAGCCAGTCGGAACAGTTCTTTGTGGCCCTGAGACGCCTGGGAAGAGAAGCCGTCTTCGTTCGCTATCCCGACCAGCACCACGGTTTCGCCCGGCTCGATTTCACCGTGGACCGCTGGCGCAGAACCCTGGGATGGTTCCAACACCAACTGCTGAACACCTGCAAGGGGGAGGGAGACTGATTCGATGGCCCTGAACATCAAGATCGCAAGGGGAGAGATCGTCGACGGGACCGGTCAGCCCCGCTACAGGGCAGATGTGGGAATTCGCGACGGTGAGATCGTCAGCGTAGGCGATCTGTCCGGGGTAGAGGCTGAACGCACCATCGATGCCGCCGGAAAGATCGTGAGCCCCGGCTTCATCGACATGCACTCCCACGCCGACGAGACGCTCATCTGCTATCCCGGGGCGGAGAACTTCCGCGCCCAGGGAGTTACCACCGTCGTGGGAGGAAACTGCGGCTTCACCAGCGCCCCCCTGACCCGCCACTACACCGCGGGCTTCTGGGAGTGGAACTGGTGGAACGACATCAACCCCAGGAAATACTACCAGGAACCCGTGGCCGATCTTGAACCCGTGGAGAGGGCCATGCTGGAACACGAGGGCGTGGAATTGAGCTGGCGCACCTTCGGCGAGTTCCTCGAAGCCCTGGACGAAAAGGTCCCCGGCATCAACCTGATCCCCCTGGCCGGCCACAGCACCATCCGGACCGCGGTCATGGGCCATGACTACCGCCGCCACTGCACCGATGAGGAACTGGCAAGGATGCTGGACTGGGTGCGGGAGGCCATGGATGCCGGGGCCTTCGGCCTGTCCAACGGCCTGGACTACGCCCCCGGCGCCTACGCCTCCGAGGAGGAGAACGTGGCCATTGTCAGGGCGGCGGCCGAGAGGGGCGGCATGTTCGCCACCCACTGGAGGCGCACCGGTCTGCGCGAGGGCATGGGCTCCCCCGTCCTGATCAGGGGGCTGAGGGAGGCCATCGACATCGCGACGAGGGCCGAGGTGCAGCTCCTCCAGGTATCGCATCTTCTGCCCGGCTACTCCATCTTCCCCGACACCCCCGAAAAGATGCGCGAGGCGGCGGCCCACCACACCCTGGACGTGCTGGACGAGGCCATCGAAGCGGGACTCAACGTCTACTGGGATGTGATCCCCAACACCGGCGGCGGGGTCCTGAGCATGAAATATGTCGCAGGCCTTCTCAACCCCTGGTTGGGCGAGGCCGGCAACCTGGAGCAGTTCTCCCGGAACCTCGGGGCACCCGACCTGAGAGAGGAGATCACCGGGTACATCGAGGCCGGAAACTGGTACAGCCTGAACCCCCTGACGAGTCCCGGCTGGGCCTCGGCCCTGATCATCAGTCATCACGTCGACGATGGCGTCCGCGGCAGGAGCCTGGCCCAGGTCGCCCGGGAGAGGGACGCCGGTGCCCTCACGGTGCTCTTTGACCTTCTGGTCGACGATCCCTTCACCAGGGCCCACCCGCCCGCGGGTTCGGAAACCTCACACCGGATCTTTTTCGAGCACGAACGCACAATGGTCGCCCTGGACACCTTTGCCATGGACACCACTTACGATGTTACCGTTCCCCCCTATTTCCTCCCCCACCCCAACACCTTCGGCGGAATGCCGCGCTATTTTTCGCGCCTGGGCATCCCCCTGTTGGGCCTGGAGAAGGCGGTGCACAGGGTGACCGGTCTGCCCGCCGGGGTTCTGGCTCTCACGGACCGCGGCCAGATCGCACCGGGCCGGAGGGCCGACATCGCCGTATTCACCCCCGATGAGCTTGAGGAGAGGGCTACCTACGATGAACCCCGGCAGTACGCCGGAGGCATTGATCATCTGCTCATAAACGGAACCCTCTCCATCGAGGATGGACAGATGCTGAAAGAACGCAGTGGGGAAGTACTGCGCCGGTGATCACCCGCCGGGCCGCCTGAAAAACCCGGGGCGGCCCGGCTCGCCTGAGCTTCCCAGTTCATGAATAGCTCCAGCCCGTCTCCTCCTGCACGACCCGTCGGAAGGCAGCGCGGAGCTTCTGGGCCACCGGCCCGGGACGCCCCTCGCCTATGGTCCTGCCGTCCACCTGCCGCAGGGGCATGACCTCCGAATAGGTGTCGCTGAAGAACACCTCCGAGGCGGCAAACATCTCGTCCAGGGTGAAGGCTTCCTCCCGGTACGGCAGACCGAGCGCCTGCGCGCACTCGAGGGT
>PWUC01000178.1 GCA_003562655.1 Clostridia bacterium | reverse complement strand
GGCGCAGAAGGAAACCTACCTGGGCCGGCGCGAAGACCACCGGGTAGGTACCCGACTCCATGGGCACCAGCTCCCGGGCCCAGTCGAATAGCCCGATTACCTCCTCCTTGAGATCCTCGTATTCATCGATGACCGAGGACGAACTGCGCGACTCGCCCAGCCGCAGCATGTCCTCCCCATCGATGAGGCGTCCTCCCAGATCTATGCGCCACAACGTCTTTCGGTAGCTGCCCTCAAAACCGCTGCTGTTGACCAGGTTCACCTCCTGGTCCTGTCTCAGAACGCCGGAGGTCACGCCGATCCGCGGGTTATACTCCAGCAGGGAGGTCTTCAGATCCTCGGCGATCTCCATCATCCTGTCCGTACAGACCTCCCCCACCCCCCTGTCGGTCAGCTGCATCCCGGGAACCTCGGCCCGCCCGGGGAACTCGAAGTCGACCTCGCTCCCGTAGGGCAGCCCCGCCAGGGCCCTGTCCAGCAGGTCACCCTCACCGCCCGGCCGGCTGCTGACCGCGGCGCTGATCCTACCGTCGCCGATGACCCGCAGCGTCGTCTCCCGATGGGACGAATCGCTTATGCCCTCTAGCTCACTGTTGGCGAAGGCCACGCGCCCGGAACGCCGCTCTGCCGTGTGCACCTCACCCTGGATGTCGCCCGGAAGCCCCCTGAGCACCTCAGACATCACCTGGCACCTCCCACGATCACATCCTGAATCCTGATATGCGGACAGATCCCGCTGGTGGGCAGGGGCGACTGACCGCCCTTGCCGCAGCCGCCGGCACCGTTGCGCCCCCTGGGATCATCTCCGACCATGTCTATGTTGGCGAGGGTCGTGAACACGTTGCCCATCAGTTTGACGTCCCTGACCAGCTCCGCCAGCTTTCCGTTGCGGATCATGTAGCCGTATCCGGCGTTGAACGTGAACATCTCACCGTTGGTCTGTCCCCCTCCTGAACCCACGGCATATACCCCCAGCTCGATGTCGGAGATCATGTCCGAGAAGCTGCTTTCGCCGGGGGCGATGCAGGTGCTGCGCATCCGACATATGGGCGGGAAGGTGTAGTCGATGGCGCGGGCGTTGCCCGTGGGCTGCTCGCCCATCCTGCCGGCCGTCTCCCGTGAGTGCAGTCTCCCCACCAGGATCCCCTCCTGGATGAGATAGGTTCGCCCGGTTCTGACCCCCTCGTCGTCGTATCTGAGGGCCCCCCGGTTCTCGTAGTACTCACCGGTGTCGTAGATGGAAAGGATGTCGCGGCCCAGACGGCGCCCGAGAAACATGGTCCGGGCCAGGTCGGGGCTCTTGTAGACGTTGTCTCCCTCGCTGAGATGACCGAATGCCTCGTGTACGAACAGACCGGCCAGGGAGGGATCGCAGATCACAGGATAGGTCCCCGCGACCACCTGGGGCGCATCCAGAAGGTCGACGGCCAGACCGGCCGCCTCCTCCAGCTCCCCCTCGATCCCCAGCATGCAGTCCAGGCCCCGGGAGGAGCCGAAACCGGTGCGGCTGGTGACCGTGACGTCCCTCCGCCTCGCCACCGCCGCGAGGTTGGAACCCACGTCGACCCTGTCCTGCTCGATGCAGGTGCCGTCGGTGTTGGCGAAGCGAAGGGTGCCCTTCTGCTCCCTGTAGATTATGTTGGCCGCGGTGATGCGCTCGTCGGCGTCCAGCATGAGATCGCTGTACCGGGTCAGAATGCGGATCTTCTCGGCCAGGGAAACCGCCGCCGGATCCAGGGTCACATCGGGGCTGAAAACGTCCTCGGCCGTCGGAACCGCGGCCAGGCAGCTCTCGCGGTCCTCCCGGCCCGCAGCCAGCCGGGCCTGACTGCACGCCCGCCCGACGGCGTCCTCGATGTCGTCGAAATCAAAGAAACTGGAAAATCCCCATCCACCCCGGTGCAGCGCACGTACATTGCCGCCGTGCTGGATCGTCTGTCTGACGTCCTCCAGACCCCGGCCCCCGAAGGATACGTTCAACAGGTCGCTCTCCTCCAGCCGGATCTCGCAGTAGTCCACGTCCGCCTTCTCCAGGGCTCGCTGCATGATGTCTTTCACAGTGGCCGACCTCCCTCTATCGCGGGCAATGCCTGCAGATTGCCGCGGCAACCGGTTATCATTGTTTGCCAGAGGGTGCCGGAATTCCTGCAAGGCGCCCGGCCCTGCGATGGGTGAAAACTCGCCGGGGAACCGTCTCCTCTCCCTGCAGGTAGACCGGCAACCGGGCGAGGGTGTGTCAGGAGCAGCGCTGCCGGCCGCAGCCGTGATGGGGCCGCAGGCAGGGCGGTGCCCTGCGACACGAAAGGCAGCGCCTGACTACGGAAGGTCTCTGACGCATCAGAGCGAGAAGATGATCGGCTGTGACGCGGAAGTGCTCAGATCTGTGCGTCCTCACTGATGAACAATGGTACGGGGGGATGCTCGAGGGCCGAAGTCATCGCAGAGGGACGGGATCACGTGCTCGAAAGCGATCACCTGGGCTCACACCGGCGGCAGCCCGGGCGAGGCGTCGGTAGCGCTCTCGACCTCGCGTTCATCCGCGTCTCACGGGTGCACGGGCGCGCTGCTACCCTTCGACTACCCCCGGGTCGGGCCGATCAGCCCCGCGCCCCTCCCTGCCGCAATGACGCCCGGTCCATCGGTCGCTCTGGGCGATCACTCCCTGTCCCTGACGTAGAAGCCGACCAGCTCCTGCAGGAGTTCGTTTCTCTCCACCCGCTGGACCTCCTGCCGGGCCCCCCCGCTCTCGGTGATGTAGGTGGGGTCGCCGGAGAGCAGGTACCCCACCAGCTGCTCCACCGCATCGTAGCCCCGCTCCACCAGGGCGGTGTATACGCTGGCCAGGATGCGGCGGGCCCGTTCCCTCTGCGCCTCCTCCTCGGAGATGAATATCCGGGTCTTCTCTTCATCGTGAGGCCTCATGTTCCTCGCTTCCCTTCGACAGCATCTCTCGCAGCAGCTCGAGTCCCAGGGACAGCACCTCGTCCAGGCGGTCAACCCTGTCACCGCCGGCCTGGGCCATATCGGGCCGTCCGCCACCCCCTCCTCCCAGCTCGCGGCCCAGGCGGCCCACCACCTGGCCCATATCCGCCCCGCCCTGCACTGCGGCGGGGGTCGCCGCCCCGATCAACAGCACCCGATCCCCCTGTACCGCCGCCAGCACCAGGGCCGAATCGCCCAGTCCCCCTCGAAGGGAATCGGCCATCTGCCGGAGACCATCAGCATCGGCGGCGTCAACCCGGGCCGCCAGCACCGACACATCACCCACCTGCTCCGCCCCCTCGGCCAGGGTCGCCACCTGCATCTGCCCGAGGCGGGCCTCCAGCTGCTGGACGCGGCGGTCGCGGTCCCGCAGGGTCCTCCGCAGTTCCCTCACCCGGGAGGTGATGTCCTCCGGGGAACTGTCCAGCTCTCCGGCGAGGCCGGCCAGCAGGTCCTCCTGCCGGTGCATCCAGCGGATCGCACCCCACCCCGTGACCGCCTCGACGCGCCTGAGCCCCGATCCTATGCTACCCTCCGAGGTCAGCTTAAATGACCCGATCTCGGAGGTGGATCCCACATGGGTCCCCCCGCACAGCTCCATGGACACGTCGCCGGCGGTGACCACGCGGACATCGCCCTCACCGTAGCGCTCACCGAAGAGGGCCAGCGCCCCCTCCTCCAGGGCCCGCTCGTAGCCCGTCCGCCGGGCATGCACCGGGTGGGCCTCCAGGATCCAGCGGTTCACCCGGTCCTCGATCTCGCGCCTATGGGATCCCTCCACGGCAGAATGATGGGTGAAATCAAAGCGCAAACCGTCGGGAGCCACCCGGGAACCTGCCTGTCGCACGTGCTCGCCGAGGACCTCCCGCAGGGCCGCGTGCAGGAGGTGGGTCGCGGTGTGGTTGCGGGCCACATGGGCCCGCCTCGCCCCGCAGATCCCGGCGACCACCTCGGCTTCCTCGACCAGGCTGCCCTCCTCCACCGAGACCCGGTGCAGGACGCGGCCGTCTCCTGAGGGCTGCACATCCGTCACCCTGGCGGTGAGACCGCCAGCCCTCAGGACACCCTCATCTGCCACCTGCCCTCCCGCCTCGGCGTAGAAGGGGGTGCGGTCCAGGACGACCCACCCCTCGCCGCCGGGGTCCAGGCGGCCCGGGCGTCCCTCGGCGGTCACCACCGCCCCCACCCGGGCTGAGATCTCACCGGTTTCATACCCGGCAAACTCCGTCGGTTCCGCCTCCCGGATCATCTTTATGACCCCGGCCAGCTCCCCGGAGACGCCGGCCTCGCGCCGGGCCTCCCTGGCCCGCTCCCGCTGCCTCTGCATGAGCCTCTCGAAGCCCGCGCGATCCACGCCCAACCCCCGTTCCTCAGCCACATCCTCGCAAAGATCCAGGGGAAAGCCGAAGGTGTCGTAGAGCCGGAAGGCATCGTCGGCCGAGATGTGGTCGCGGTCCTCCGCCAGGGTCCTGCCGACGATCTCCTCCAGCAGCTGCAGCCCCGCCTCCAGGGTGGCGCCGAACCGCTCCTCCTCGGCACAGATCACCTCCCGGGCGAACCGGCTCCGCTCCCGGACCTCGGGATAGGCATCGCCCATGGACCGGGCCACCGTCTCCACCAGCCGGTGCAGAAAGGGCTCCTCCAGGCCCAGGACCCGGCCGAAGCGAAAGGCCCGCCTGAGGATCCGCCGCAGGACATATCCCCGCCCCTCATTAGTGGGAAAGACCCCGTCGGCGATGAGAAAGACGGCGCACCGGGCGTGGTCGGCGATGACCCGGAAGGCCAGGTCGCCCCGCTCCGCAGTCCCCCCATAGGTATGCCCCGAAAGGGACTCGATCTGTCGCATCAGGGGAAGGAACAGGTCGATGTCGAAGTTGGATTCGACCCCCTGCAGTATGGCGGCCATCCGCTCCAGGCCCATGCCGGTGTCGATCCCCGGGCGCTCCAGGGGGGTCATGCTGCCCCCGGCCTCCCGCTCGTACTGCATGAACACCAGGTTCCAGACCTCCACCCAGCGGTCGCAGTCGCACTCGCCGATCGCGCAGGTCTGCCCTGCACAACGGTGCTCGGGACCGCGGTCGTAGTGGATCTCGCTGCAGGGGCCGCAGGGACCGGTGTCGCCCATGGACCAGAAGTTGTCCTCCTCGCCCAGGCGGACGATGCGCTCCGGCGGCAGGCCGGCCACCTCGGTCCACAGCTCGAAGGCCTCGTCATCGTCGCGAAACACCGATGCCCAGAGCCTGTCCGGGGAGAGGCCGAGAATCTTTGTCATCAGCTCCCACGCGTACGCGATGGCCTCCCGCCTGAAGTAGTCACCGAAGGAGAAATTGCCCAGCATCTCGAAGAAGGTCTGGTGCCGGGCCGTCTTGCCCACATTCTCCAGGTCGTTGTGTTTGCCCCCGGCCCGGACGCATTTCTGAGCCGTCACGGCGCGGGCGTAGGGGCTGGCCCGCCGTCCCACGAAGACGTCCTTGAACTGCACCATGCCCGCATTGGTGAACAGAAGCGTCGGATCGTCGGCGGGGACCAGCGGCCCGCTGGCAACCCGCTCGTGTCCCCTCTCGGCAAAGAAATTGAGAAACTCGCGGCGGATCTCACTGGCCTTCATCTGCATCGCCTCCTCTGAAAATGACAAAACCCGCCCCCTCAGGGGCGAGTTGTCTTCGCGGTACCACCCTGTTCGCCGGCGGAGCCGGCCTCAATGGGGACGCTAACGGGTCCAACCGCCGGAGTCCTGTCCCCCGGCCTCGGAACTGGCACATCCCCGGGCCGCCGGAACCTCACAGCAACCGGTTCCTCTCTGGAGACGGCTTCGACGGGGACTTCGTGTTCCTCACAGGTTTATGGTGTCTCGATTATATCACAGCGGGGGGATCTTTCCAGCTGCGCCAGGCGAAGGTCCCCAGGACCCGCAGGGAGGCGAAGACGGGGACCGCGACCAGCATCCCCACGAGTCCTCCCAGCCGGGCGCCGGAAAAGAGGGCGATGACCACCCACACCGGGTGCAGGCTGACGCCGTCGCCCATGATGAGAGGAGAGATGATGATGCTCTCGACCTGCTGTATTACGACCAGGGCGATGAGGACCTTGACCACCATCGGGGGCGAGTGGGTGGCGGCCACCAGCAGGGCCGGGACCGCCCCCAGGATGGGGCCAAAATAGGGAATCAGGTCCGCCACCCCGGCGACGGAACCCACCAGGAACGAGTACGGGAGGTCCATGACGATGAAAAACAGGGCGGCGGATACCCCCACAAACATCGCCACCAGTATCCGGCTGCGGATGAACCCCATCAGCACGCCGTCCATCTCCGCCAGCAGCTGCTCCGCCGGGCGGCGCCAGCGCAGCGGGATGAGCCCGATGAACCGGTTCATCAGGCTGTGCCGGTCCTGCAGGAAGTAGAAGGCGAGCACCGGTGCAGCCACCAGGCTGAAGCTGTGCGATAGGAGCCCGAACAGGGCATTGACAAAGTTCTCCATGACGTCCTCGATGGCCATCTCGGTCCTCGCGATGACGCTCAACAGGGCCTCCTGCATGCTCCGGGGAAGCTGCACCCTGTACATGCCCTCCTGGGCGCGGTGAACATACGCCGTGACCATGGCGATGTACTCGGGCAGGCCCCTGACCAGGTTCTCCAGCTGGTCCAACGCCCGGGGAAGGACGTAGACGATGGCGCCCAGAAGGGCCCCACCCAGCAGCAGGTACACGACGGATATTGACAGCAGCGGGCTCAGGCCCCGGGACTCCAGAAGCCGCACCGGAGGCGCCAGAAGATAGGCCAGAAACAGCCCCAGGAGCACGGGCAGAAGGGCGGCGCGAAGGTACCACAGGACCAGGACAGATGCTGCGGCACCCGCAACATAAAAAAGGGCCCGCCTCGCGGCGGGACTCACCCTTTTTGCCCTCCCATCGCCCGCTTCTCCGATCGGTCAGACCCCCATCATCTCGGTACCTTTTCTCTGGACCCGCCGGGCCATGTCCTCCATCTTCTCACCCGCGCGCTGCATCGTCGTGCCCTGTTCCGGGGTCAGAAGATAGACGCCCAGGGCGCCCAGTACGCCGCCCGCGACCATACCCTGCATAAAACGTCGCATATCTGATCCTCGCCCTCCGTCCGTTATCAGTATTGCTCCTCATCCTTCCCCAGGGAAATCAGATTGCCCTCATCGTCAATGGAATAGATGCCTCCCGATCGCCAACCGTCAAACTCCACGCAGCAGTCATGGCAGTAGTAGCGCTCAACGCCGATCCTGCCGATCATGCGGCTGTCACACCTGGGGCACTCTCGCACCGGCTCAATCTTCGCGGCCATTTCGATCACCCCCCATAGGATGACCGCCGCAACATGACCCTATGCGCAGGGGCCGCTGGATGATCCCTCCGCCCAGCAGCACGTCTCCCCGGTAGCAGACGGCGGACTGTCCCGGGGTCACGGCCGGCTGGGGATCGGCGAAGCGGAGGTCGGCCCGGCCGCCGGGTCGGGGTCGAAGCTCGGCGGGGACGGCCGCTGCGTTGTACCGGACCTGGACCTCGACCTGAACGGCCTCTGTCGGCTGACAAATCGCGATGAAATTGACATCATCCAGATGGGCTCCGGCGACCCTCAGGGCATCCCGGGGCCCGACGACCAGGGCGTTTCTGTCCCGGTCGAGCTCCAGCACATACAGCGGGTGAGGGGCCGAGATCCCCAGCCCGCGCCTCTGCCCGACGGTGTAAAAGGGCAGACCCCGGTGGCGGCCCAGGACGCGCCCCTTCCGGTCCACGACCGGCCCCGGGGTGATCCGCTCCGGCGCCTGTCGGGTCAGAAACTCCCGGTAGTCCTCACCGAACAAAAAGCAGATCTCCTGGCTCTCCGGGCGTTCGCCTGACCCGATCCCTCTCGCCTGCGCCAGGGCCCGGACCCGCTCCTTGGTCAGATCCCCCAGGGGGAAAAGCGACCGGCCCAGCTGCGCCTGGCTCAGCCGCCACAGGACGTAGCTCTGGTCCTTGGCCCGGTCGCGGCCCCGGTGCAGCAGATGGCGGCCGGACTTTCGGTCCCGGCTGAGCCGCACGTAGTGCCCGGTGGCCAGTCGGTCGGGCTGCAGGTCCTGGACCGCCTCCCACAGGGCCCCGAACTTCAGGGCCGGATTGCAGGTGACGCACGGGTTCGGTGTCCGGCCCTCGAGGTAGGACCGGACAAAACCCTGCACAACCCGGCGGTGGAACTGTTCGCTGAGGTCCACCACCCGGTGAGGCACCCCCAGCTGGCGGGCGGCGGCCCGGGCCCGGGACACCACCGCATCCCACGCCCGGGCGTCCTCCGACCAGGGGCGCATGGTCACGCCCGACACCTCGTGACCCCGTTCCTGCAGTAATGCACAGGCGAGGGAGCTGTCCACTCCCCCGCTCATGGCCACAACAACCCTCAAGCTCATGGCACTACCCCGTCTTCATCTTTTCGCGGTAATCCTCGATGGCAGCATGAAGGGCGTCGGCGGCGAGGTTCGAACAGTGCATCTTCGGACCCGGCAGCCCGTCCAGGGCCTCCGCCACCTGCCGGTTGCTGAGCTCCAGGGCCTCCTCGACGGTCTTGCCCTTCACCAGTTCCGTGGTGATGCTGCTGGTGGCGATGGCCGCCCCGCAGCCGAAGGTCTTGAACTTGATATCGCTGATGCGGTCGTCATCGATCTTGATGTACATGGCCATGACGTCGCCGCACACCGGATTGCCAACCTGCCCCACCCCGTCGGCATCCTCTATCTCCCCGACGTTGCGGGGGTTCATGAAGTGGTCCATCACTTTGTCCGAATACATGGTATCTCTCCCAACCGGTCCTCTCTCATCTCACGCCAGGGGCGACATCTCCCGCAGCTTCGTGACGATCCCCGGCAGTATCTCGAGCACGTAGTCCACATCCTCCTGGCTGTTGTCCCGTCCCAGGGTCATGCGCAGGGAGCCGTGCGCCCGCTCGGGCTCGACCCCGCAGGCGAGCAGTACGTGGGACGCCTCCAGGCTGCCGGAGGTGCAGGCCGATCCCGAGGATGCGGCGATGCCGGCCGCATTCAGGTTCAGAAGCATCGCCTCGCCCTCGATGCCGTTGACGTTTACGTTGACGTTGTTGGGCAGCCGCCGGCGCCGGCTCCCGTTCAGCTGAACCCCGTCGATCTCCAAAAGACCCCCGATGAGGCGATTCCGCAGCCTGGACAGGTGGGCCTCCCGGTGCGAGAGCTCCTCCAGGGTGACGGCGCAGGCCTCGCCCATGCCCGCGATGCCGGCCACGTTCTCCGTCCCGGCCCGCAGGTTCCTCTCGTGATGGCCGCCGTGCTCCGTGGGACCGATCCTGGTCCCCCTGCGCACGTACAGGGCCCCAACGCCCTTTGGACCGTACATCTTGTGCCCGGACAGGCTCATCAGGTCGACGCCGAGCCCGACGGCATTCACCGGGATCTGCCCGACGGCCTGGACGGCATCGGTGTGCATGATGACATCCATTTCCCGGGCAATACCGGCTATCTCCTGCACGGGCTGCAGGGTGCCTATCTCATTGTTCGCCAGCATGACGCTGATCAGAATCGTGTCCTCCGTCACCGCCTCGCGGACCTCTGCGGGATCGACGCGGCCGCAGCGGTCCACCCCCACAGCCGTGACGCGGAAGCCCTCCCTCTCCAGGGCGTCGCAGCTGTGCAGCACCGCATGGTGCTCCACGGCGCTGGTGATGATGTGATTGCCCCGCCGGCGGTTGGCCCGGGCGGCACCCTTGACGGCCAGGTTGTCCGATTCTGTGCCGCCGCTGGTGAAGACGACCTCCCGCGCATCCTCCGCCCCGATCAGCTCCGCCACCTGTTCGCGGGCCCGGTCCAGGGCGCGCCGCGCATCCTGGCCGAAGGAATGCACACTGGAGGCATTGCCGTAGTCGGCCAGCATGTACCGGGTCACCACTGCCGCGACGCGGGGATGCACCGGCGTCGTCGCCGAATGATCCAGGTATACCCGTCTCAATCAAATGACCTCCCCTGCCTACATGACATTATCTTCTCCCACCGGCGTCACTGCTCACCCCGCTGCCGGCTGCCAACATCATCCGCCAGCTCCCCCAGATTGACCGAGTCAACCACCTGGAGCATGCTGTCGCGCAGATCCTGCCAGACCCTGCGGAGGGAGCAGTCCTCCTCGCAGCAGGGAAGCTCCCGGTCCGCCCCGGCGCATTCCACCGGCACAAAGGGACCCTCCAGCACCTCCAGCACATCCCCGACCGTGATGTCCTCGGGGAGGCTGGCCAGCTGATATCCTCCGTGGGGACCCCGCACACTCCTGACCAGGCCGGCCCGCCTCAGGGGAGCCAGCAGCTGTTCCAGGTAGCTGGCGGACAGGTTCTTCTCCTGGGCGATCTCCCTGATGGAGACCGGATCTTCACCGTAGTGCCGGGCCAGAACGGTCATGGCCAGGACCCCGTAGTGACCTCTAGTCGATATCTTCATTGGAATCACCGGCTCCATTCCCGATAAAACCACTTGGGTTTATCACCATTACACTACCCGGCACCGGCGAAAATGTCAAGGGAGCAGTTCCGATTCATGCGCGAGGCCAGGGGAGGAACAATACCCCCGGGACCCGACATGCCCTCATCGGCGGCGGCCGCACCGGCCCGGCGGACATGATCTGCGCATCGGCCTGGAGGAAAACTCCGCCGCACATGGAAATATGGAGCACCGGAGTCAATGTAGGGAGGGATGTCCTTGTTCAGAAGCCCGACCAGGACGGGGCTGATGACCCTGGCCCTGGTCCTGATCATCGCCGGCACCTTCGCATACTCGCTGGCGGAGGACCTGGACCTGTTCCAGTCCCTGTACCTGCTCATCATCACCGTCTCCACCGTCGGTTACGGGGACATACACCCGATCACCACGGCCGGCAGGATCATCACCCTACTGATTCTGCCCATCGGCCTGCTGGTGGTGTTCGGGTTGGGAGTGACCTATATCACCGAGAAAGTGGATGATCTGGTGCTAAAGGGAGGTGTAGGGAGGATCGAAAAGAAAGTCAGAGAACTCCAGGATCACTTCATCGTATGCGGCTACGGCTCGCTGGGCCAGGAGGTGGTGAGGGGCCTGAGTCGCATGGGCGGACCCGTGGTGGTCGTGGATCAGGACCTCGAAAGCCTCAGGAGCCTGGACGACAGCGGCGTGCTGTACATTGTGGGCAATGCCCTGGAGGAGGATACCCTGGTGCGGGCAGGGATCAGGCGAGCCCGCTGCGTCATTGCCACCTTTTCCGATGACACCCAGAACGTCTACCTGGTACTGGAGGCCAGGGGCATTCACCAGGATGTGGAGGTAATCTCCTCGGCCTCGGGTCGAGAAGCCAGCCGACGGCTCTATCTTGCGGGCGCCAGCCGGGTGGTCTCGCCCCAGCTGTTGGGGGGCGATATTCTGGCAAAGAGCGCCCACAACCCATACATCTACCAGCTCATGTCAGACATGATGTCCGATGACACCCGCGGCGAGACCATCACCCAGATCGTCGTCTCTCCCGGGTCACGCCTCGCCGGCAGGCGCCTTCGGGAGTTTCAGCAGCTGGATATCGATGCCCGGGTGATGCTCATACGGTGCAGGGACTCGACGATCCTGTCTCCCTCAGGTGACGTCGAGCTGGAGCCCCACATGGTCCTCGTGGTGGTGGGAAAGGTGGAGGAACTGAACACGCTGGACAGGATGTCCTCCACGTGAGATCTCTGCCTCGAATGAGCAGTCCCCTGCCCGGCGGCAGCCCACGTGTGGGTTCACCGGTGAGGCGTGTTTCGCTCCAGAGAAAGCAGAGCAGGAGGCCGCTGAAACCGGGTTTTGAAAGATGTGATCACTGGGGAGAGGAGGGCCAATGTGCTATTGTCGAGTTGCTCTCATGACGGCGATCGTGGCGCTTTCCCTTGTCCTCGCCGCCACCCCAGGGCATGCGGGTGAGTACAGCTTCCCCAGGGTAGAGATCGATGCAGAGGTGCTCTCCGACGGGTCCCTGGTGGTGATGGAGGAGCGCACGATACATTTTTCGGGCAGCTTCCAGGGTATGTACCATTGGATCCCCATCACAGGGCAGACAGAGATCGTCGATATATCCGTCTCGGAGGGGGACACCCCATACAAATTCAACCCGGAGCTCCAGGAGGGGCCCGCCGGGACCTTCTACGTGATTCAGCGCCCCGATGACACCGTGTACATTGATTGGAGTTTTCACGCCACAGATGAGACCCGGACCTTCACCCTAAGCTATCGAATGCTCAACGTGGTGACGGTTCACGAGGATGTGGCCGAGATCAATCACCAGTTTGTGGGCGATGAATGGGAACGCGCCACCGACGAGGTTGTGGTCAGGCTGCTGCTGCCGGAGGGGGCAGACCGGGATGAGATCAGGGCATGGGGACACGCTCCACCACACGGGGAGGTGACCATCGTGGGTCCCGGAGAGGTCACCTGGGAGATCAGTCCCCTGCCAGCGGAGACTTGCATGGAAGGGCGGGTGGTGTTTCCCCGGCACCTGGTCCCCGATGCTTCTGTGCTCTCTGGGCAGGAAGCCCTTCCCGGTATCCTGGCCGAGGAACAGGCTCTGGCGGAGGCGGCCGATCGCCGACGGGCCCTGGCCAGCATGGACCGGATCGCAGCTCCGGTCATCCTGCTGCTGGCCCTGATTGCCGTCTTGTGGTTCTGGTCGACCTACGGCAGGGAATTCGATTCGCCCTTCACTGGCGAATACCACCACGAGCTGCCCGCGGATTACACCCCGGCGGAACTGGGGGTGTTGTGCAGATTCGACAGACCGGGCCCAGAGGATCTCACCGCGACCATCGTGGACCTGGCAAGAAGGGGACACCTGAAAATCGAGGAGTCTCAACAAGAAGAGCAAACTCCCGTTCGAACGATCCAGAACACGGTCTACCTCATCCAGAGACTGGCGGGGAATGACGATCTCGAGCCCCATGAGCAGAGCCTGGTGGATTTTCTGTTCACCCAGGTTCCGGGCGACGATGACGACGAGATCAGCTTCAAAGACATCTACTCTTACGCCAGGATACTGCCCGAGGCCTTTGCCCGCTTCTGGGACAGCTGGAAGTCCCAGCTCGTCGAAGTGAGCGAGGTGAGGGGGTTCTTCGATATCACGACCCGCAAGGCGCGGACCGTCGAGTTTACGCTTGCTGGACTTCTGTTTGTGGTGGGTGTCCTGGCATTCATGGCCGGGCTGCTGCCCACCGGCATAGGCTCTGTGGTGGGAGGTGCGGCCCTTGGAATCGGAGGGATGTTTCTCCGTCGCCGGTCCAGGGAGGGATTGGAGGATTTCAAGCGATGGCAGGCCTTTCGCCGTTTCCTACTGCACTGCTCTGAGATGAAGCACCAGGAGACGCACTCCCTGGCCATCTGCGAACACTACCTGCCTTATGCAGTGACCCTCGGTGTAAAGAAGGAGTTCCTCAGACAGATCGAGATCGCCTACCCCGATTTGAGAGACGGAAGCTATCACTTTGGGCTGGGTTGGTACGTCTGTGATGCTCGGCATGCCTCCATGGAACAGGTGACCTCGGGTCTCGATAACCTGGGTATGTATGTTCGGGACAGTTTGCGAGCCGCCGGCGGAAGTAGTTTCATGGGACTCTGGGGAGCTGGCAGCGGCGGTAGATTCTCAGGAAGCGGCGGCATGCGAGCCCGGGGTGGAGGGGGAGGGGTCCGGTAGTTCCTGCGGCAACGCTCCGGCAGGGAATGGGCAAGACGGAGCCTGCATTATGGGATGAAGGCGTTCTGAATCACCTGTGGTATAGGAGTCTTTGCGGGCGATTGACCATCTACTGAGAGACCATGCACTCCCCGATTGCCCAGGACAATCCGGGTGAGATCTGGATGATGCAATCTGTCCGTGTGAGATTTTGCGTTCCAACACTCAGGGACTTCCGGACAGAGGCCCGGACTGTACTGGGGACAAACTGCTGTGAGACATGGGGAAAGGGTGTTCATGTGGTGAAACAAGTATGGGGCTGGCTGTATGGAGTGGTGGTGTCGCCGTCGGAGACATTCCGCCACCTGGCCAGGGAGAAACCCGTCGGTGTGGCGGTACTTCTGCTTCTGGTGCTGGCGATCCTGACGTCAGCAGTTGGATCTGCCGACGTGATACAGAGGCTGTTGGATGTGCTGAACATCGAGACCTCGCATCGCTGGATGATCGCAGGAGAGATGATTGGCCATTTCGTCGGTACAGTCATGGCCATTGTGGTCTTATATGTGGTGTCGGCGCGGTTCCGGGGATCCGGAGATTTCGCAGGGATGTTCTCGGCCGTGGCCTTTGCCCGGTTCCCCGCTCTGTTTAGTGTACCAGTGGACCTACTGGGCCGCGTGCTGGGGGCTGCACCAGGTGGCAATCCCATCTCCACTGGTGTCGGAATCTGGACCCTGATTCTGACTGTGATCGCCTTGAGGGAAAGTCGGGGCCTGCAGACCGGTGAGAGTATCCTTGTCTTTGTCGTAGCTTTCGTTGCCCTAGCGGTAGTCGGGGGCCTGGTGATGGCAACTGTCCTGCTGTAGCGAGGACATTGAGGGAATGGTGAACGTGGGGTCTCATCATCTCAAGGCTTTCCTTGAGACGCCGCTGGGCTATGGTATCTGGGCCGCTCTCTGTATCCTCACGTGATGCGGGCTGATGTCTTTGTTGAATCCTCGTTCATCTCGCCCGTAGCAGGGCCTGGTGGATTTCTGGGCGGTCAATGCTAGACATTGTCAAACACATGCGAATGCAGGACGCCCGTAGATTCGTTCGTGCGGTATTGTGCTAGTCGCTCTGGTGGGAACCTGCTCCCATGAAGCTGCTGTTCGGCCCGTCAGTCG
>PWUC01000182.1 GCA_003562655.1 Clostridia bacterium | reverse complement strand
CGAGGAAGATCATGTCCAGTTTCGCCAGAGCATCGTACATTACCTGGCGTATGTCTCTGCTTGGCTTCCCGGTTGGTGTCCTCCAGGATCATCGCCTCCAGATGCTCCATGAAAGGTTCCATCTTCGGCTTCTGCCGCTTCCTCTCCTTCGGCACGGGCAGCTCCTCTGCGTCCGCATACTTCTTTGCTGTCCTCCAGTCCACTCCCATGATCCTACTGATCTCCGAAATGCCCTTGCCTTCCCACTGCCTCAGCGTCCTGATACAATCAATGCGAGCCATCTGCAGCATCCTTTCGTACCTCCCTTGCTTCATCGCTCAGGAGGTATATTCAGGATGCTGAGGGGTGGCTCCTTCTTTCTTCCCTCCCCGGGCCCGGGGAGGGAAGGGAGCCCTCTACCCCCTCTGTATTTCTAGGTTGCCAACCTCTGTACCCCCATCTTGCCACCTACAACCCACACCTTCGTCCAGAGCTATGCAGGGGGCTGCCGATAGAACGGGATTTGCACTTCACACCGACAACACTACGAAGGTGAAGGAGCAGGTGAACCGGTTGCGCAGGTAGTAGTATTCCATAGCGGCACTGTATGAGTCCAATGCCGCTGATGGTTAGAGCAACGGGTGTATTCACGAAACGTCGCTTTTGTCCCATTGCTGCTACTGCCATCCTCGATCGGCCGGTCCGTCGGGCCCACAGGACCACCCTCAGGGGGAATCCATGAGGAAGGTGGTGAATACCAGCACGGATCCACTCCACGCTAGAACAACAACTGACGATGACCAGAACAGATGACGGCACCAACAGTGGACGATCTCAGCAGAATGCTGGACGAACTCCATCGGAACGGTGGTCGTTCTTCAGTCGGAATGAGTGGACGAGGTCATCGGAATAGCCACCCGCGAGTCAGTGCCGGGGTTCGATTCCCTGGTGGCCCACAGATGGTCTGCCCCCATTCCTCCTTACAGAATGGGGGTAATGAAGACGTTGAAGGCTCAAGGCAACCCGAAGACCAAGGGGGATACCTCAGCGCCGGTGTGAAAATCGAGAAAACTGACTTGCGACAATTGCTGTTCGGCTGCTGAGGATCCTAAGCTGAGCGGTTTCCTAGTTCTTGATTGGCTGAAAGGCGGTTGAACTGTGACGTGGATAATTGAACGGGTCATCTGTTTCGATGATGAGGTCTTTTTGAAGGACGGACTGTCGCACCTGGGTTTCCGCGACAGCTCCGGGGTCCTGCTGGCCTTGAACTACGACTGTCATCGCGCGGCGCTCATAGACCCCGAGGGTCTGCTGATATGGACAGTGGGATCTGAGGAGTTCTGCTCTGCACCTCTGCATTTCCGGGTTTCGCTGTGCAACCCGATGTACGGTTGTCGCTTGCCTGACGGAGCATGGATTGTGGCGTCGGGGGGCGACAGTAAGGTGCACCATCTCTGTCCATCAACGGGAGCCGCCGGTGTTCTGATTGACGGCCAGGAGCTCGGCCTGCAATCCATGGGAAATTGCGTCGCTGATGCAGAGGGGAGCATCTGGATCAACGATGTCACCGGCTGCGCGATATGGCGCTTTGACTACGCTGGCAATCTCATTGAGGTCCTTGGTTCGGGCGAACCGGGATTTCAATCCCACACGGTTCCCTTTGAGAAAGCGTTGTTTCACTGGATATACGACCTGCGGTTAGGACCGGACGGATTTCTGTACGTTCTCGACAGCAGAAACTACGCGGTCAGAAAACTGGACCCGGTGGAGCGGACTGTATCCCTCGTTGCCGGGTGCGGAAACCCGGGCTACTCGGGAGATGGGGAAGATGCAAAGAAGGCCGCGCTGGGGGGTGATCCGCACAGCAAGTTCGACGGTCCGTGGTCGGTGGCCGTGGACGAAGATGGAAGTATCTTCATCGGAGACACGCAGAACTGTGTTGTACGTCATGTTGACGCGGAGAGTGGGACCATCAGGACCATTGCCGGGAGTCCTGAAGTTGGTCCTGAATGGGATAACGCCTGTGTGACAGATCCCCTAAAACTCCGACTCCCGCTGATCTGCAGTCTCGATTATCACAACGATCGGCTGTATGTACCAGAGTGGGAGGGGGAGCTCGTCATTTTGGCGAAACAGTAGTCTGACCCTAAGAAGCATTATCGTCATCAATGGCTTAAACGGCACGCGATCCATACCACCCGAGCCAGAGGGATTGTACATACTGGGGCCGGCAGGTCACCCCCACGATGTGCCAGACTACCGAGAACAACTATTTTCATCAACCGTTAGATTCCCCTCAATGTGACCGTCGATGATGAGGTAGCGATCCTTGACAAGAGAGCAGGGCTGAAGGTGTGTTGTTTCTCTTCAGCCGGCCTGATTGTGAACTCCCCGGTTTTTGGCCCGGGAGTCAGGGGCCGAAGGGCGAAGCGAACCCGTGACCCCGGGCCGGAATCGGGCACAATAAAAACAGGCCGGGTGAGGGGGATTCGCTTTGCAGGAAGTGGTCCCCGGCACCCCAAAACTCATTCATTGAGGAGGTGGGTGTCGTGGGGCCCAATACAGATTGCAGAACTGGCTGCATGCATGCCCATCGGGGTGATCCTCACATACACTGGGTCATAACCGGAATGTCCTGGAGGATCGTCATGGAGCAATCTGAAGTCGAATCAAAACTCATTGGTAGCGGTCAGCTGATGGATTTGGTCATTGATGACCTGGATTGCCGGGCGCCGTTCTCCGTGATTTCCGTGGGCGTGACCGAAGCCTTCGCCATGGCCCAATACCACATCCTCAAGGAGGAGGATTTCCTCCGGCACAAAGAGGTGTGGGTTGCACAACAGGGCCAACAGAGAGGGTTTGACCACAGGGGAATCCGCTTCCCCAATACTGAGGCAAGGGACATGGCCATCGCAGCAGTTCGGCTCGCAGATGCCGTCGGTTACAACCTCTTCCTCATCGAAGATGACTTAACAAGAGAAGTGTTTCGTTATTTCGAACTCACTCCCCAGTACATCTTTGAATCCCATATCCGGCGGGTCATCATGTTTTCGCAGGAAGAGAAGTTCAAGCAAATGCTGGCGAAGCGAAGACTCGCCATAGCATGCAGTTATGCAGACGAGGTCAAGGCAGCATTGGAAAGGAAATGGGGAGAGGAGCTGGGGTTTGAGGTAACTGGTGCCATCAGTATCGCTGAGTTTGAGGATATTCCGCAGGTAAGGACCGATCTGGCCAAACTGGACTTCGACCTGTGCCTGATCGCAGCAGGAATCAACGCGGTGATCCTTGCCCCGTACATCGCCAGGGAGTATGGCAAGGTGGCCTTTGACCTGGGCCTGGGGATGGAGAGTCTCATTTCCGGTAAGGTGGAGTATGTCCCTTACCTGCAAAGGTACATTCGCCTGGAGGATCTCATGGATCTATAGTGGCCGGCAGAAGAACGAGTGGTGCCCGGCATGCACAGGACAATGACAGTCTCGCCTGGCACCGGGCGTCGGTGTTCAGGGGCAGGCGTGCCCCGAATCCTCACTGGAAGGACTGGGCGATGTTAATGAGCTTTTAGGCGCTCAGCTCGTAGCTCCAAATGGTGTACCTTATTGAATCCATTTCCCAGATAATCTGGGTCGGGTACGGTTCCGAGAGACCGCGCCCGATGTAGCCAGGATGGTCGTTGATCGGAACCTCATCCCAATCGAAGCCCTCTATGCCCCTTAGGTCCACATCAACCAATCTACCCGGTGTAACATAGAGTTTGAATCCTCCCCTGTTGTCGCGATCAAGATACCTGGTGTCGAACAGCGTGTGTTTGCCGTTGACGACATGGATCATGGCGCCCCGCATCGTAAGCTGGTTTGGCAGGTACGATGGGAGTTGGACGGGGAAAGACAGATCCTCCAGGGCCTGTTCGTTCTGCCATCGGGTGTAGTTGATGAAATGGCAGTCTACTGTCGGACGGTTGCTGTATACATAGAGTCCGACGAACACCAGGACGATGCTCGCTGCCACGTAGACGCTCTTCGTGTGCTGCGGTCTATTCCACAAGAGGTGGGGACCGGGGCTCTGTCTGAGACTGCGACTGGCCTTG
>PWUC01000111.1 GCA_003562655.1 Clostridia bacterium | reverse complement strand
TTCTCTGCCATGGCGCGGGCGAACTCCTCGTCCTCGGCAGAAAACTCGGGGGGACCCACCTGCTGCATGTTCTTCCAGATCAGCTCTGCCATGGGCCTGTTGGTCATGGTATTGTAGCAACCGGAGAGAAACTCCAGTTCCATCGTCGTCTCCGTCATCAGGGCTGCGCCCTCGGCGATCTTCAGGAGCCGTCCATAGATCTCATCCACCTCGTAGCGTTCCGGTGCCCGCACATAGTACCAGACCTCAGCCTCAGGGGGCACCACGTTGGGCTCGCCGCCTCCATCGGTGATCACATAATGGATGCGCGCCTGCTCAATCACGTGTTCGCGAAGGTAGTTGGCCCCGATGTTCATCAGTTCCACCGCATCGAGGGCACTCCTCCCCATCTCGGGCGCTCCGGCCGCGTGGGACGATCGGCCAAAAAACCTGAACTTGACAGAATTCATGGCCGAAGAGCTTCCGAGGCCCACAGTGGTGATCCCCGAGGGATGCCAGCACAGCGACGCATCAACATCGTCGAACAGGCCCTCTCTGACCATGTATACCTTCCCCACAAGGGTTTCCTCGGCGGGGCATCCGTAGTACCGGACCGTTCCCTCTGCGCCCGTCTCATCAATGGCCCGCGCCACGGCCAGGGCTCCGGCAAGCGATGCAACTCCCAGAAGGTTGTGACCGCAGGAATGGCCTGCTCCATCTTCAACCAGGGGTTCCTGATGAGGGACGGGCTTCTGTGATGTACCGGGCAGGGCGTCGTACTCTCCCATCAGGCCGATGACCGGCCTACCCGAGCCATAGGTGGCAACAAAGGCCGTCGGCATGCCCGCCACGCCCATGTCGATCTCGAATCCTGCCTCCCGGAGAAACCCGGCCTGATCCTCGGCCGAGCAGTGCTCCTGAAGACCCACCTCGGCATACTCCCAGATGCGGTCACTGAGATCAATCAAACTCTCCCGGTTTTCGTCTATGACGCGCAAGATCACACTTGCATCAGACAATACGGTTCATCCCCTCTCCATCTTCCTCTATGGTCAATTCCCCACAGGCATCGAAAACCCTGCCTGCAGACGCCGCTGTCGCCCTGTGGCCGTGCGGGGGGTCTGGGAGCTGCAGATCACCCCTCCCACCGGCCGCAATGTTGAGTTCGTCAGAGATCCCGGCTCGATCTCGATGCGAGGGCACCAGGGTCCAATCTGCTGCTCCTGGTCCTGGAATCGTCCGACCGACTCCATCCTCTCCCGGGCGTGACGTGTTTGGAAGCGGACCCGAAGCACCCGGTCCAGTCGCAAAGGAGGTGTGAAGGTGCGTGAGGCTCCTGAAATGCAAAAGGAAAACGGCTGTAGGCTCGAAGATGGATCCCGTGCTCGCGGCAAACCGCAGGTGGATTCAACGCGGAATCTTTCGCCCTCGCGGCAACCAGTGTGCCACAGGCGAAACAGGGACACTCCCAGAGATGGCACATGTCGGGGCAAAACGCGGATGGCAGGGAGATGCCCCCGCAAATCCGGCACCGGTCTTCCGGATCTGCGGGGGCCTGACTTTCCAGCCTGAAGTGGCCTGTCAGGTTCTCCTGAGAGAGGCCTCCTGAAGGGCCAGGGCACTGCTCATCTGTCAGCTCGGCCGGAAGGTATCACACTTGGTCTCGGAGGAACGGTGAGCTGCACCGCCACCGGCAACTCCAGCCTCGAGCCGTTCGCCTCCCCCTGCGGCGCCATCGACGGCCACCATGATGCTGTCAGCCTCACAGCGATTGCCACTGCCCCAGTAGCGACAGGTATCAACAGAACATTTTATTCTAGCGTCCACCATTCTACCTCCCTTGCTGGTCAGCCTTTGGGCTCTCGTTAATCATGATTCCCCCACACCAAACCCACTATGTAACCACAAAAAAGGGCCTCCCCCAAAGGAGGCCCTCATGTGAACCTACCCAGACCTTACTCCAACGTTATCGCCACGTACGCTCCTCCCTCTTCCTGGACTTCAACCAGCTTACCCTGACCACCGGACTCCATCACCTGAGTCAACTCATTCAGGCTGATCCCATTCCTCTTCATCTCCTCGCGAGCGCGGGTGGGGATGAAGCTCTCAATGATGCGGACCAGCCCGAAGGGAAGGCGAATATCGACCTTATCCTGCTCGTCGAGGACCTGTATATGAATCCACTTCGGAGAGGGTCCCTGCCCAACCGGCGCCACTTCCGACTCGACTTCTTCCAGGGCAGTGAGCATCTTTGCCGCCTCGCTTGCTGTGATCGTGCCGTCCTCCACCATGGAGAGGATCTTCTGTCTCTCATCTGGCCGACTACCTGTGTCCTTGCTCATCATGGCGCTCCTTTCCAAATCAGCGACACTCGATCAACACATGACTCGATTCATCCCGGACCTCGATCCTGGTACCCGCCGGCAACCTTCGTATCTCCCTCAGCACTGCATCGACGGACTCGGCCCCACCCGGGAGTTCCTCCTCGATGACCTTCACCGCCCTGGGCACGCACCGCACGAGCCACCCGGTGAGGCCCAGCGCCCCAGAGCAAATGATCCAGGGAAGTGTGATCGAAATCACCGCTTCCCCCTCATCCACGATCCTCAGGCGAAGCCAGCGAGTTGGCCTGAGCCTCCGGTTCCCGCCCCGGGGCAAAATCTCGCCGACCGTCGCCTTATCCCGGTCCTCACAGTTCAAAACCTGCACTCCCGCAGATGCCTGCCTCACACCTGAGTCATCCATTTCTTCCCTCCAATGAACCCCGTTTCATCATCATTAATGTAGTGCTTTAAGAATAATCAATAGATCATCATATTGTCAAGCTAATATCTCATATTAAATTCAGTATGTCACGCTTCTAACTCACAGACCCTGAAGTAAACATGCAAGACTAACCTCAACGTCCCTCGCATATATATCTCTCGCGACGGGAGGTTTCACCTTGTGGCGTAGGTTCATCATGCCCCCAGTCACTGGACTGCTCGCCCTGGCCGCGATCCTGTTCAACGGCTGTGGCGGCCACCAGAACCAGACCCTGCTGGTAGCACCAGCAGTGACGCTGGATGGGTTCCTGCTGGGCGGAAAGGATCTCGACTGTGTCGGGGATCTCCTTGAACGGGCAGCGGAACAGACGCTGATCCCTCCCCTCGATGGTCAGGTGTCCGCTGACGGTCACTGCATCCCGGGGCGGTGGGGCCTGCAGCTCAATTCCGAGCAGCTCAAGGAAAGGATCGGCCTGGCTCCCGAGGACTCTCAACTCCTGTCGACCTTTGAGCTCGTCTCGCCCACCTTTCCGGCTGAATGTGAGATGCTGCCGGTGAGGGAGGCCGCCGCAGGAACCCGATCTGTGGGGCTGATGATCAACGTGGCGTGGGGAGAGGATCATCTGCCGAAGGTTTTGTCCGTTCTGCAGGAAGCGAACGCCCACGCCACCTTCTTCATCATGGGGTTCTGGGCTGAAGAGCATCCGGAGCAGACCCGGGCCATCGCGCAGATGGGTCACGAGATTGCCGTCCACGGGTACCATGACCTGCATCCACGGGATATGTCTCCCGGTGCATTTCGCGAGGACCTGGAAATGTCTATCACCACCCTGACCCGGCTGACCGGCAGAAGACCGACTCTCTACACCCCCCACTACGGTGAGGTTGATGAATCCATCGTCACGACTGCCCGGGATCTGGGTCTGGCCACCATTTTATGGACGACTGACACTGTCGATTGGATGAACAAATCCGCCCGACAGATGCTCGATCGCGTGCTGCCTGACACCAGAGACGGTGCGTTCATACTGATGCATCCTACAGAAAATGCGGCGGCATTTCTTTCTGAATACCTGCCTCGGCTGCACGACATGGGACTTACGGCCCGAAGCTGCAGTGACACTCTGAACCGGGTACCAGCCCCTGCTGCCGGGCTGGACGAAGTGTTTGAACAGATGAGACTGTGCCCTGAATGACCACATGGAGGGAGGTCTATCCCCTTGGAGTCCATACCCAATGAATTCTTCGACGTCAACACCCTCAACACAGTGGCAGGCGCTGCCCTTGCCGTGTACCTGGTTGTGCGGTTCACCAAGCCCCTGTTCA
>PWUC01000241.1 GCA_003562655.1 Clostridia bacterium | reverse complement strand
GGTCCTGTTGGCCAGGTCGCGATCCCCGGCTCCGGTGAAGCGGGCCACCAGGGCGGTGGTCCCTCCCCCGATTCCCAGAAAGATCGACATCACGAAAAAGAGAGGGCGGAAGCTCAGGCCCACGGCGGCCACAGCGGCGGGGCCCAGGCGCCCCACCATGGCCATGTCCACCACCTGGGTGATGGTGTGAAGGGACATCTCTGCGGCCACCGGCCAGGCGAGGAGGAGGATGGCTCTGCGCAGAAGGGACGGAGAACGGGCTGCCTCTTCCAGCTGTATGGGAACGGATGCGCGCTGCAATCGATCACCTCTTCTGACGGGCTGACGAGATCCTGCCCGGGGTCACACCGCCCCGACCCGGGGCGAGGACGGGTCCGTCCAACTGGGCAGGGCCTACCAGGCCCCCCCGCAGCTGGATCTTATGCCGCACAAAACTCCTTGACCCGAACTCTTATTGCTTCAACCCCGCCCCCTCCTTCTCCTCCTCCTCGCGGTGCCGCACATCTCGCCGGTGGCCCCGTCACGTCGGCCTCGGATGCCCCCAATGACGGGATGTGTCCCCCGGAGGCGAGAGGCGCGGCTGCGCGATGCAGCAACTGTCACCCTCGCTCCAGCGTCCACCGGTGGCAGGAAGTCTCGCCCCGATGTTGAAAACTGGCATGTATGTGTCCTGTGTGTGCCCGGATCATGACAACAGGAGCCTGATGAGGGGTGTTTTGCATGACCAGACGGACCGCTGTCACCGATGCCGAGTACGTGATCGCCTTCGACGGCACAGAACACCGGATTCTGCCTGAAGGAACGGTTGTCTACGAAGATGACACCATCGTGTACGTTGGGCCTCATTATGACGGGCCCGTTGACCAGACCATCTGCGCGCAAGGTCATGTGTTGATTCCCGGCCTCATAAATGTCCACAGCCACCTCCTCTCTGAGAGTCTCAACAAGGGGTATCTTGAGGATGTGGGAAGCAGGAAGCTGGGCATGTCGGGTCTTTTTGAGTATTTGGTGGCCGGCAGCGCACCGCGCAGCGAGGAGGAGAGCTCATGGGTGCTCCGGTACGCCCTGACCGAGCTGCTCAAGAGCGGCTGCACAACGGTGCTGCAGATCGGGCAGGACACCGATGACATGATCGATGTCTACGGTGAAATGGGCATACGCGCCTACGTGGCCCGCCCTTACCGGGATGCTCACTGGTATACCAACAACGGGCATGAACTGCTGTATGAGTGGGATGTAAAGAGGGGGCGGGAGTCCTTCCGGGAGGCGGTGGACTTTGTGGAGCGGCACAGCGGCCGCTACAACGACCGGATCCGGAGTTTTCTCGCCCCCGGGCAGGTTGACACCTGCACGCCCGAACTATTGAAGGAGACCGTAGCCGCCCAGCAGGCCCTGGGGGTGCCGGTTCAGATCCACGTCTCGCAGAGCATCCCCGAATGGAACGAGATGATGCGCCGACACGGCATGACGCCCGTCGAATGGCTGGGAGACCAGGACTTTCTGGGCCCGGACACCATCCTGGCGCACTGCGTCTTTTTGAACCACCACAGCCTGATCCAGTACCGGGATCACGATGACCTGGCCCTGCTCGGATCAACGGGCGCAGCGGTGGCCCACGCCCCGTGGGTCTTTGCCCGCAGGGGCTTTCACATGCAGTCCCTGGGACGCTACCTGCGGGAGGGCATCAACGTCGGCATCGGCACCGATACCGTACCCCAGGACATGCTGGAAGAGGTGCGTTGGGCGGCGGTGATGGGCAAGAATGCCGAGGCAGATACCGGCTGCCCCACTGCGGCCGAGGTGTTTGATGCAGCCACTCTGGGAGGGGCCCGGGCCGTGGGTCGGGATGACCTCGGCAGGATTGCCGCCGGTGCCAGGGCGGACATGGTGCTGATCGATGCCGACACCATGGCCATGCGGCCCCTGCGGGATCCGGTGAAAAACATCGTCTACTCTGCCACCAGCCGTTCGGTGAGCACGGTCATCGCCGACGGCAGGGTCGTGGTGGACAGGGGCAGGGTTCTGGGGGTGTCGGAATCGGAGATCGTCACCCGCGTGCAGGCTCTGGCTGAGAAGGTCTGGGCCGGGGTGAAGGATCACGACTGGGCTGGCCGCACGGTCGACGAGATGTCACCGATGAGCTACAGGCTGTGGGAGTAGAGGCGTGCCGGGGCATTGAGAGCTGCTGCGGGTGCTGCCGGTGGAACGATTCACAGGTCTTTTCTTTGCGATCAAGATGTGCTCCTGGGGGGATCGAGAATGCCCGATGCTGCAGGCCGGTGTTACTATCCAGGTCACTGGACGGAATGGGAGCGAAGGGCGCCCGAGGAAGTAGGCATGAGCCCCGACGGGATCCAGGGGGCCATCGAGTTCTCCCGTCAGATCGAGACCGAACTGCCCCGGGATCTGGCGCTGGAGGCGGCCCTCAAGACGGAGGAGCCCCACGCAGGGGTGATCGGGCCAATGAAGGAACGTGGAGGTGTCAACGGCCTGATTCTTCGTCACGGTTATGTCGTGGCGGAGTGGGGTGAGACCGACCGGGTGGACATGACCTTCAGCGCGACAAAGAGCTATCTTTCAACGGTCGCCGGGCTGGCCTATGACCGGGGACTGATCCGGGATGTGCACGACAGGGTTGGAGACTACGTGCAGGACGGCGGTTTCGATTCGCCTCACAATCGGCAGATCACCTGGCACCAGCTGCTGAACCAGACCAGCGACTGGTCCGGCACGCTGTGGGGCAAGCCCGACTGGGCCGACCGCCCGGAGGGCGACAGGATGACCTGGCCGGACCGAAATCTCAATGTGCCGGGGACTCACTGGAAGTACAACGATGTCCGGGTCAACCGGCTGGCCCTTTCGCTTCTGCGCATCTGGAGACGGCCCCTGCCCGCGGTGCTGCGGGAGTATATCATGGACCCGATAGGAGCGTCTCCCACCTGGGAGTGGCACGGTTACAACAACTCCTGGGTCACCGTTGATGGCACCCGGATGCAATCCGTCAGCGGGGGCGGGCACTGGGGCGGCGGCATGTGGATTTCAGCCCGCGACCACGCGCGTTTCGGTTACCTCTGTCTGCGAGGCGGCAGGTGGAGGGAGCGGCAGCTCCTGTCAGAGGAGTGGATCCAGATGGCCAGGACTCCGACGGGTACGCGCAGGTGTGTCCCCAGTACCTACGAGGGTCAGTCCATGCCCGCCGAGTGTCAGATCGGCTATGGATACATGAACTGGATGCTGAACACGGAGAACCAGCTCCTGCCCGGCGCGCCCCAATCCAGCTACTTCCACGCCGGCAAGGGTGCCAACATAATCTGGGTGGATCCCGACCACGATCTGGTGGTCGTGGTGCGCTGGATCAGACGCGAGGAGCTGGATCGGTTCTTGAGCCTGATCCTGGGGGCCCTGCAGTAGTCTGAGGCGAGGCTGAGACTGGTGATGGGGCAGCCGCAGCTGTGCCGGTGTTCATGGAAAGCCCGGGCGATCCGGACCCACAGGTCCGCCCTGCGGTGGCATGAGGCCCCTCGACAGTTGAGCGGGAGCGGCCCGCGGCCGACGCGGCCTCCAGTGCTGTGACCGGCCTGATCGCGGTGCTCAGAGAGCGAGGGCGGGGGGGTTGTTGGGCCGGCGGGGTGCGATCGGTGATGAGGGGGCGGTGGAGCCCCTGGTGTACTGCCTTGAGGCCAGGTGTGAGTAGAGTTGTTGTGGGTATTTAAGGTAGAAAGGAAGGATGGGAGATTCAGATCCCTGAGTGTTAAGTAGCAGCAGAACACAGAAGGGGTGAGACCTCCCATCATGGTAGTTGTTCAAGATCGAGAGCAGGTTTCCTTCCGCGATATCGAAAGAGCTGTGTTTCGTGAGGCTCTGGCCTTTTGATCAGAGGTACTGGCGGCGGTGGGCACGGGCAAGACTCGTCTGGCCATCTCCCTGGGGGTGAAGGCATGCCTCGCCGGCAGGACCGTGAAGCTTCACCGGATCTGTGCAACGCCCTGTTGGAACTCACCCGGCGGGCAGGGCGGCAAATTGATCCGGGATATCGCCGACGCTGATCTGTTCATTTGCCAAAAACGTCTACCAGATG
>PWUC01000228.1 GCA_003562655.1 Clostridia bacterium | reverse complement strand
GGGCCGGTTTGAAGCTCCGGACGCTTCTTCTGGATTCGATGGCTTCCATGACCTGCATGTAAATGCCTCCCCTCTATTGTGATACGTGGTTCTCCCTTTTTGACGTGGTTTCCTGCCGTGGGCTGAGAGACAAAACGGCTGCCGGCCGGAAATCGGGGACTGAGCGCAGGGGGAGGCCATGCAGAAAGGATTGGGGCGGAGGCGACATTTTTTGCGCCTCGGCTGGACCAGATGCATCCGGACCGGCGTTTTCCTTCGACGCTGCACCTCAATGCTTTCGAGGGTGTAGTTGACGGCTTTCAGTCCCACCCCGGGATAACGATCGTCTGAGTGTGCAGTTGTGTTCGGGCTCCCGGTGTGAGTGATCAACACGCCTTCGCGGCAGGCCCCGACCTGTAGTGGCCGTCCGGCGGATCGGTGCAGTCCCGGCGGAATCTGGCAGCGATCAGTGCCCTGGGAGGGCGACAGCTAAACCTCAAGGCGGTTTTCTCCGATACTAGAGGTAGCATCTTCTGCCCAGGCCAAGGCTCCGACGTGGGTCGGGGCTGTCATGCGTGATAGGGAGGGACCCTATGGGTGCATGTCGACATCAGCTTGGGATGGCGCTGCCGGGAGCGATCGCCGTTGCGACGGTCCTGCTGCTTCTCGGCACGGCCATCTGGCAGTATGGGACGTCTGACAGGATACAGGTCTACCGGACCGAAAGGCGCATCCAGGCCCACTACCTGGCCCGTTCGGGCGCCGAGGCTGCCGCGGATTATCTGCTTCAAAACCGGGATCTGGCAGAGCAGTTCGTCGGATATGGATCGGAGGCCTTTGCCCTGGGGCAGGGCCAGGTTCAGGTCCTGATCTACGGTGATCACCGGACTGAAATCATCATTGAGTCCTCCGGCACCGTGGACGATGTGACCGAGACGGTCCGCCTGTCGCTGAACAGTGTCAGTGTATTTGATGCGACGGCCTTCGGAAACGACATTCACATCGAGGGCCAGGCGACAGAGATCCGGGGCAACGTGGTCTATACCGACAGTATCAGCGGCGCCTGGGAGGTCGTCGTTGACGGCGAGGTGCACCACGATCCCGAATTGGTCTATCCTGACGCGGATTTCCCCGCAGATGAGGAGCTGGAGGACTTCGGTACCCTCCAGGGGGATTTCGTCCTTGACGTGGATGGCAGGGCCAGCTCGGCCGTCTTCAGTGGCCAGGACGAGCTGACAGTGAAGCTGGGAGATGAGGAGGGTGACCCGGAGGACAGGATTCTCAAGGTGGACAGCTTCAGCTGCACGGGACAGGCCGCGGTGGTTCTCGAGGGCAGGGGGAGGTTTCTGCTTTATGTGACGGAGGAGTTCAGGGGTGGGGGACGCTTCATCACCACCACTTCGGAGGCCTCCGTCATCGTGTTTCTTGCTGAAGATGCCACCTTCGACCTGGCCGGCACCCCGGAGTTCACGGGGGCAGTCTATGGACCCAAGGCGACGGTGGACCTGACGGGGACATCGGTCCTGCGGGGATCTGTCATATCCAGGCACCTGATCACCGGGGGAAATCTGACCTTTGAGGGAACCGTGGTCGACAGCGCTGATCTGGATCTGGACAGGTACACCAGGGGGAGATGGCATCCGTGAACCCGGAAAGTCATGCCGACACGGCGGTTGAGACCGCCAACCGGCGAGGTTTTGCCCTGATGGAGGCCCTGGTGGCCGTCGCCGTGTTGATGCTGGTGGCGACGGTCTTCGTCCTGCTGGTGAACCAGGGACACTCGGGGGTGTTCTTCGCCTCTCATTTTGTACGCGTCCTGTACGAGGCGCAGGGACAGGTTGATGCTGCCCTCGGTTCTGATCAGGCGACGGGAGAGGAACTCGACCTGCAGATTCAATTCCCGGGCGTCGGGATCATGGATGTGTCGGGTGAGACGATCTCTGTCCCCGTGGAATTCGGGGGTCGCAGTACCTTCATCCTCGTATTTGACCCGAGAAAGTGAGGGGGATCAGGATGGGCGCATACATGACATCGGCAGTTCTTCGCGGCAGGAGGGGCCTGACCCTGGTGGAGGTGGTCGTGGCCCTGACGGTCCTGCTCCTTGCCTTGCCCCTGATGCTTTCACTGTTTTCCCTCGGAGCCCGCACCTTTGGGGCGGGAGAGGTGCAGTCCAACCTGCAGCAGAACACCCGGCTGATCGCGGATTTCATCTCGGGTCAAATGCGGTTTGCCCATGAGGTGCAAATACTGGGGGAGGACTTCGAGTTCCACCCCGAGTGCAGCCACATTTACGTCCGCGAGGGATCCGTCGTCTACCGCCCCCCCGGGCCGGGCGATGAACAGGTGCTATTTGAGGACATCTCTTCGGATGTGACCTTCTCCCTGGTCTTTGCCGACAGTGAGGGGGGAGAGGATGTTCTCTTTTTCGGGATAACTGGAGAACAGCAGGGTGCAGAGTACAGCATAACCACGGAAGTTCTTCTTCTGAATGCTTCCGGTATAACCCTGGACCCCGAGGGCGACATGGAGGACGAGGTGGGTGTTGGGGTCCGCTACGTCAGCCCGGCTCCACCCCCTCCGATGATAAGGAACGTGCTGCTGACCCATCCCGGCACCGGTGAGAGAACCCAGGGGCACGTGGAGGGTGAGCAGACCCAGGTCAGGGTGGCAGTCAGCACGTACGGGGTTGACAACGGCACAGACGTCACTCTCCTGGCATTTGAAGGGGACAGGACGGAGCCAGGGGTGCAAGACGTGACAATCAGTCCCGGTACTGTCGACGCTGAGGGTCATTATGTCGGCCAGACATCCATATTCAGTGATGCCGCCGAGTTCCTGGTCACGTTCCATCAGGAGGTTCCTCCCGGGACCTACAAGATGCAGGTGAGAGTTGACGGGATCGACGAGCCCCTGACCCGGGCATACGCCGTCATGCCCTGGGGTGGGCTCGAGGTAGTGACGGTTGAGCACATCACTGGCGCAGAGGATGATCTCGTCTTCGCCCTCAGGCTCCTGGGATGGAAGCTGACCCCGGAATACGTGATCACGGTTGGAGATTGGAGCAGGATCGAATCCTGGACCGAGACGGGATTCCTCTCCGCAGAGGATTTCTCCGTGTGGTGTGACGTGCCCGAGGTCGAGCTGGCGCACAGCTATGAGTACGATGTCCACCGGGACGAGATGATCCTAGCCCTCTCCTCCGAGCAGACGTTGCCGGAGGATCTCGTCGTGACGGTGAGGATCGGTGGACAGCAGTGGCAGGGCCTGGATGACCCCGATGTCTCCGATGTCTCCGTGCTGCGGGCGCACCGCAGCGATACGGGCATGGACTGCGAGTTCGAGATCTTCCGGGGCGGGTGAGCCGGGAACTGCCGGTGGGCGGTCGGGCCGTTGCCCTGAACGGAGAATCCCTGCAGGCGGCTTCGGGTGCGGAACGGGTGCAGACGTGACCGGTGCCCGGACCTGTGGCCGGGCACCGGTGCTAGGATCAGTTTCAGCGTGACATGCCAGCGTTCACTCGCCGGGCAGGGTCACTCTCACCTCTACGCCCTCGAGGTCATCGTACGCCATGATATCGTCCCGCAGATCCTCCCAGGCATCTGCATCGATGCTGATGGTCACAAGGACCCGGTCCTCATCTTCGTCCGGCGGCTCCGTCCACTCATCCGTGAGACCACCGCGCACCACCAGGGCGAAGGACTGCGGGCCTGCCGGGATGTTGCCCCCCACAACCCGGACCGTGTACTTCCCCCCGGGCAGGTCGCCCGGGGTACTGTGGCCGGGCAGGAGGCGGATTCCCTCCGTGTTGTTGATGGAGTCCGGGTCCCCGCCGGCGATGCTGTAGCCGGGGTTCAGACCGGTGAGATTGTTGCCGCGGTAGACCGTTCCGTCCGGGGCGACCAGTTCGAGGTTGAGGTCATTGACCAGGTGGCGCTGCGCGCCCTGGGCGGGGGCGGGATCTGTCCAGGCCAGGTGCAGATGCAGGGGCTGGGAGCCGTCGCTGATGAATATCTCCTCCTCCCACGAGGCGCCGGTGCTCAGGCCCGTGGGGTTGTCCCAGACCAGCATGGAGCGGTCGTCGCCGGGCCAGTACAGCGAACCGTCTAGGTCGAGCAGTCCCCATCCCTGGGAGGAATTGGGGTACCGGCCCTCATTTTCGCGGTCGGAGTTCGGCCCGGATATCTCCCGGGCGCCGCAGAGCAGCGTCGCCTTGACGAGGGCTGCACTGGGCTCAAAGCCGCCGCTGCCTGCCGCTCCCGCTGGGTAGAATCCGTCGGAGTAGTACTGGCGGACCAGGGCGGCCGCCCCGGAGGCAACGGGGGTCGCCATGCTGGTGCCCTGCTGGGCGATGTATCGGTCCGTCGTATCGACAGCCGCAGAGACGATTGGATTACCCGGCGCCACCAGGTCGGGTTTCAGGCGACCATCGGCTGTGGGTCCTCGGGATGAAAAAGCTGCGACCCCTTCGGGATTGCCGGTGTCTACCGCCCCAACGGTGAGGATGTTCTTGGCATCACCGGGTGTGGCGATGGTGAGTCCCCTATCATCTCCAAAGTTGCCCGATGCGACCACCAGCAGGTTGGAGGGATAGTCGGCCATGAAGCGGTCAGCGTCGCGGCCCACTGTGCCGTATCCGTCCTCCAGGCTGCTGCTCTTGCCGCCCCAGCTCTGGTTGTTTACCAGGGCTCCAGCGTCGTGAGCCTCCTCAAATACGCTGTAGAAGTCGAATCCGGCTCCCCAGGTTCCCAGGGAGGTAAAGGCCTTGATGACGACCAGCCGGGCCTCGTAGGCATGTCCATCGTATTTGTTCCATTCTCCGTACGGTTCTGCGTTCCCGGCTACGGTTCCGGCCACGTGGGTGCCGTGGCCGATGGGGTCGCTGCTGCTCGAGAAGAAGTCGTTGGACAGGTCAATGAATGCCTGGACCTTGCGGTGGTCGTCGCCAAAACTGGGCTGCCCCGGGTTCCACGGCCAGGGGAAGGGCAGGGCAGAGATGGCTCCTTGCGCGTTCATGCCCGGCGTGCTGTCCGTTTCGTCGAAGGGCCAGGGCCAGGGCAGGTCGCCGCCGGTGCCACTGGAGTGGTCGGGGTCGACAAACATCTCGTGGTCTGTGTCCAGCCCGCTGTCGGTGACGGCGACGATCTGGCCGCGGCCCGACAGCTGATGAGAGTGGGCAGTGTCGGTGTTTATGATCCCCCGGGTCTCACTGTTGAACAGCTGCATCGAGGGGGCCGGTGCCACGTAGGAGAATCCAGTGTCGGTGATGATTGAGAACAGGACCGCCAGGGGTGCGTCCACGACGGCACGGTACCGCGGTGCCGATTTGGGGTAGCCGGCCAGCCGGGTGATCTCGTCTGTGACCAGGCCGGCCGCCCTGAGCAGAGATTCAAACTGCTCGGGGAATTCATCGGCGTAAAACTCGACGACGTACTTCTGCTCGAGATTCGAGTCTGACGGGCCTCCGGCCAGGGCCTGGCGGACCGACGGGCTCATGCGCAGTCCCTCGTGGTAGAGGCCGTGCCACTGCACTTCCGGACGCTCAGATATCCCGGCCATCTGCTGCTGTGTGGCCCTGACGACGTAGGTGTAGTTGGGAACGTACTCCAGAAACCCGATTCCTTTGCCTTCCAGTGCCGTCATCCATGCATCCAAGACCGGGCCGATGAACTGAAGCAGGTGGTATGTGGGCTGCCCACTGGCCGGCTGGCTGCGCAGATTCGGAGGAACAGGGGGTGTGCCCTCTTCGGTGCAAAAGGACCAGTGGTTGAGGTACACGCGGGTTCTGTCAGGGAGGAATTGCACGTACTGGCCGGCATCTTCTGCTCGCTGCAGCTGTTCCGTCGTACCGTGGGCGAGGCTAAAACTGCCGTAGTTCACCTCGACCGTCAACCCGGCGGCTGGGTCCACAGCATGGTCCGCCCGGTGATGGATCAGAGCCCAGCTCTGATCATCGACGGCGCTGGCAGAGCGGAGAATGGACGCGTCGACATTTGCGCCGTAGGCACCCAGCGCAAGGATAATCAGCATTACCAGGCCAGCGAACAATAGCCTTGACCTCGTGGCTGTTTCTAAGTGCATTCGGTACTCCCTCCGGTTCCATGGTGCCGAAGCGAATATTGAAAGGGCTTGGCCTCCTCTTCGACGCAGTAGCGCGTGATTTCGCCAGGATTTGCAGGTGTCTGACGCAGTGTGTATAAACATATTAAGCAATTAAAGGCACCCGAATCAATGGAGAGTCTTGGAATGGCAGATTATACAGTCCCTGGGTAGTTATGCCGGAGGCTGGCACTGCACGGCCGCGGGCCCGCGACCGCACTGTTTCTGCAAGGACCCGGCCCCCTCTCGGGGGGTGGCCAGCGGAAAGGCCTCTGGCGGGCGGAAGGCGGGCTCAGGACCCAGGCTGTACGGGGCGAAACCCTTGGCTTTGCCGCGTTTTCAGGATAGTCTGAGCTTCCGGAGGTGGTCATCATGAACAGCAATGGCATAATGGGGCAGCAGCATCGTCGTCTGGTCATCCGGAATGCAACGGTGGTCAACGGACGTGGAACTCCCCCTGAGGGCCCGATGGATCTGGTCATTGAGGGAGGCATCGTAACGGATGTTCTGAAGGTGGATCCGGTATCGCTGCACCGGTACCCCCCTGACTGGGAGAGGCCCGGGGGCGATCGGGTCATCGATGCGACGGGGATGTACGTGATTCCGGGCCTGGTCGAGATGCACGCGCACGTCCCCCTGGATCACACCAAATGCGGTCCCCGGGGAACCGACTATGTGTTCAAGCTCTGGCTCGCCCATGGTGTCACCACCCTCCGCACCGTCGGTTTCGGTGTGGAAAAGATGCTCTACCGGCAGCGCGAGATCAGTGAAAGAGATCCAGAGCTCCCGATTCCGCGCCTCTTCATCATGCAAGGATGTCTCGGCGCCAATGACCTCTCACCTGATGAGGCCCGGCAACAGGTTCACGAGTTCAGGGAACTCGGGGCCGACGGGGTGAAGCTCATCGGGGCCTACTATGATGTCCTTGAGGCGTTCTGTGACGAGTCCCGGAAGCTCAACATGGGTGGGGGAGTGGCCGTTCACCTGGCCGCTGGCAGCGAGGTCGATGCTGTCATGGCCTCCAACGCCGGTGTCAGCACGATAGAGCACACCTACGGGATCCCCGAAGCCGCCATCAGGGGGATTCAGTCCTTCCCCCTCGACTACAATGAAATGGACGAGCTTGCCCGTTTCCGTGAGTCGGCACACAACTGGACCGAGGCCGAGAAGCACCCCGACCGCATCAACGAGGTGCTGGACGTGTTGGTCGAAAACGGCACGGTGTGGAACCCGACCATGGCCGTCTATGAATCCAACCGGGACCTGGAACGGGCCAGGGCCCTGGAGTGCAACAGGAGGTTTGCCGTTGCCTCCCTGAGGGAGACCTGGGAGCCGACCCCGGGGCTGCATGCTTCCTACCATTTTGAGTGGAGGACCGCAGACGAGATCGCCTGGAAGGAGAAGTATCGTCTGTGGATGAAATACCTGAAGGTGTTCTTTGACCGCGGTGGAACGATCACGGTGGGTTCCGATGCCGGGTTCCTGTACGCGCTTTTCGGTTTCTCCATGGTGCGAGAGATGGAGCTGCTGCAGGAGGCCGGCATTCATCCCGTTGACATCATCAAGATGGCCACCACCAATGCCGGAAGGTCCCTGGGCCTGAGCCAACTGTCAGAGGGAATCAGGAAGGGTTATGCTGCAGACCTGGCCATCATTGACGGCAATCCCCTGGACAATTTCAAGGTGATGTACGGGACGGGCGTGGAGAGGTTCCTGGATGACCGGGTCACGAAGATCCAGGCGGGCGGGGTCAGGTGGACAATCAGAGACGGAGTCCTCTTCGACGCCCGGGCGCTGCTGCAGGATGTCGAGGATTACGTTGAGGAACTTGCCGAGTAAAGGCTTTCCTACCGGGGATCGCGAAGGGTTCACCCGGGTTGTCCCATCCGAAGCAGGGGGGCCGGCGATTGGGAGGTCATGTGTCTGCATCCTGCCCGGTGGTCCGGAGGGGACCTGCCAATCAATGGTGACACGAGGGTGGCCGTGTGCACAGCGGTCGGTGAGGAGGTATGGAATTTGCATCCCCTACGGCGAAAGAGAAGTGCCCTGGGATTTGAGATGTTGGTCATTGCAATCGTGGTGGCAGGGATGTACGGGTGTGTTGGCCCGGCCGAGCAGGTCCAGGACACGCCCGGGGACGTGGACCCGAGGGAATACACGGTTGCCGAGCTCTCTGCGAAGGTTCGGGCGGGCGCAGTGTACATCGAGGCCTCCCGGGGAGGGTCCGCCCTCGCCTTCGGTTCGGGATTTGTCATCGATCCAGAGGGAGTCATCATCACCAACTTCCACGTTCTGGAGGGAGCGGACGATGCCCACGTTGAGCTCGAAAGCGCCCGTTATGATGTCGTCTCGGTTCTGGCTGCCAGTGAGGACTGGGATCTGGCAGTGATCAAGATTGATGCCCGCCATCTCACTGCACTGCCGTTGGGCGTGGGCATTGATGCGGTTGTGGTGGGTGAAGAGGTCATGGCGGTGGGCAATCCAGAGGGGCTGGAGGGAACAGTCTCCAGCGGCATTGTCAGCGCTCTGCGCTTTGACAGTGATATGGACATCAACCTGATCCAGACCACAACGCCCATCTCGAAGGGCAGCAGCGGGGGCCCCCTGCTGAACATGCGTGGCGAGGTCATCGGGGTCAACACCTATACATACGTGAGGGGCCAGAACCTGAACTTTGCGGTACCGGTGGACCAGATACACCAGCTCCTGGGGCAGGTCGGTCCGGGGGAGACGGTGGCAGCGGTGTTTAGTGGTGGCCGGAGAGCTCCGAGAAGTTATGAACACCAGGTGGGCGAGCTGGCAGTCATTCTGCAGTGGGAGGGCGATTGCGACCTGGACCTGGAGATTTGGTCCGAGGACCTTGAGTACCTGGGGGCCGCCTTCGACCTGGGTGATTCCCCCGACATCAGCCGGGGCGACCAGGGCGAGGAGTGGTTTGTGTTTCGGCAGTACGCTGAAACCGATGTCTCGCGCCAACATGATCTCCCCCGGGACTTCAGCCGGGGACGTTTCGCCGTATCGCCCTATTTCTTCGGACCGGAGACGGAGGAGACGGTCCTGGCCGCCCTCACGGTCATCTTCCCCGATGGGAGCCGGCATGAACTGCAGCGGGAGCTGTCATACATGCCTCCCTACGACCAGTGGTTTGCAGTGCTCGTTGACGTGGACTCGAATGACGTGCAGATCCTGGACCTGTTTGCTGACGAGGGTGAGCCGCCGACCGCTGGATTTTACGAGCACCGGGAAGGCGAACTGGCCGTGGTCCTGGGGTGGGCGGGCGATTACGACCTGGACCTGGAGATTTGGTCCGAGGGCTTTGAGTACCTGGGGGCCGCCTTCGACCTGGGTGATTCCCCCGACATCAGCCGGGGAGACCAGGGCGAGGAGTGGTTTGTGTTTCGGCAGTACCCTGAAACCGATGTCTCGCGCCAACACGATCTCCCCCGGGACTTCAGCCGGGGACGTTTCGCCGCATCGCCCTACTTCTTCGGACCGGAGACCGAGGAGACGGTCCTGGCCGTCCTTACGGTCATCTTCCCCGATGGGAGCCGGCATGAACTGCAGCGGGAGATGTCATACATGCCTCCCTACGACCAGTGGTTTGCAGTGCTCGTTGACGTGGGCACTGGTGACATGCAGGTACTGGATTTCTTCGGGGACTGACCTCGCAGTCCGGGCTTTCCGAGCGGATCCATCGGAAGATCCCGGGGACGAGCCGCGGGGCGGGCGACCCTCCCATGTCCCCCTATACCGAGGTGTCCACCGTCTCCGAGAGAGCGGCCAGGTAGCCCATGGTCTCCAGCTCCTCGGTGCTCAGTCCGGCAGCGGTGGCAAGACGCTTCTGCAGTCGCGCCAGAGGCCTGCGGGTGGCATCCACCCTGGCGGTGAGGTCCGGTCTGCGGGCGGACAGGTCATCGAGTCGTGACTCTATCCCCATGTACCGGAGGCCCACGACCTTGTCGGCATAGAAGAGTACCAGCTCCAGCAGATCATCTCGCAGGCCCGGGTGCACGATTGCCGGCAGTATGTGATTTGACACCGCCCCAGCGAGGTTGCCCAGGTCCTCGCGTTCCAGGATGCGGGCGGAGGCCCTGGCGTGGTCCAGACCGGCAGCCACCTCGGGATCGGGATCCGTCCGGCCCACATCGTGGCACATGGCCGCGATGGCCAGGGGCGCGAGCTCCAGGTTGGCTCCGTTGGCCAGGAGCCTGCGCCCCAGGGCCAGGGCCACCGCGGTCACCTTCTCGGAGTGTTCCACAAGGTGAGGGGGCGCTCCGTGACGCGACAGGATGTCTCGGCCGCGGATGAGGGCATCGGTGATGCTGCGGGACGGCATTTTCTGTTGGGCCTTCAGCCAGCGGGCGGCCCGGGCCGCAGTGCCTGTGAGTTCTATGGGCGTCCCGACGGGGACCGGACCCCCCAGGACCTGGGCCTGTTCCCATCGTGAGTGACGCAGCGAATCCCTGTCGATCCACAGCAGCCGGTCGATTTCGGCGTGGGGCGCGGGTTCACCCCGGTAGCTGCTCCTCCAGACTGCGCAGAGGTAGTCCAGGGATTTTCCACCTGAGGAGACGGGGCCCGTCCACACGAGGGTTGGGCGGGGAGACAGCTGCTGCGGCAGGACCACCAGCTCGGCAATGTCCCCGCCCACAAGGAAACAGGTGGGGGTGGCGTCGACGGGATCCAGATCCACCCCGGCCTCTTCTCTTCCCTCTCGCCTGAGCGCCTCCAGCAGGCTCTCACCCTTCTCGCGGCGTCCCCCGATGGCGAAGACCAGGAGACAGCCCGATGAGAGCCCCCCGGCGAACAGAAATCCTGTGCTGCTGGTCACGTAGGCACCCGTAGACCAGACCCGGCCCGGTCTGTCCAGCGGGCGGAGGGCATCCTCCAGTGTTTGAGCGTTCATACGGTCACCTCCATGACGGTCCGCGAGGGGTCTGCTCATCGGCATTCTCCCCTGCAGGAACACGATGCTACTATACTATCGCATCAAGGCATGATCTGCAGTCCCGGCGGCGGCGATGCCGCGAGGCTTTCCTCCCGGTCCGACCGCGAAGGCAGTGGTCGGGTAGCGGGGGGAATGTGCGGGTGAAAGGGCGAATAATAACGTATTCGGTACCGCTGCGGGCCGGGCGGGGCCGGGAGGGTTCATCCAGAGCGAAGGGGTCGGCCCGGGGAGGAGCCGGTAGATGGTTGCTGTGACCCCAGAGGATCGCACATACATGCACAAAGCGCTGAGGACAGCCCGGAGAGCACTGCACGAGGGAGAACTCCCGTGTGCAGCGGTATTGGTTGCGCCAGGTCAGGGGGTGATTGCCCGGGTCCATGCCTCGGATCGCCAGCGTCGGAACCGCATATCCCACGCTGAGCTGCTCCTGCTTCTGGACAGTCCCGCTCCCGGGACCAGCCGGAGCCGTCTCACCCTGTACAGCACCCTGGAGCCCTGTGTCATGTGCACGGCGGCACTGTTGACGGAGGGGGTGGGGCGGGTGGTGTTTGGCCTGCCGTCCCCGGTTGATGGCGGGACCTATCTGCTGGACGACCCGGCCACGGTTGCCCGCTGCGGTGGGGCCGCATTTAGCGTGACCGGCGGCGTGATGGCGAACGAATGCGCCCGCCTGTTCCGGGCATTTCTGGATCTGCCAGGCGTCCCGGCGGGCATGGCTCAGTTTGCCCGTCATCTGCTGGACTCACAGCCTCCATCCACGGGGCCCGGCGCCTCGGGACGGTGATGCCCCTGCACTGAGGCCTCCGTTGGGGTCGACGCGATCCGGGCGTCATCGAACCGTTGTGTTCATCCCGGTTTTCGCGTGCAGAATCGTGACGGGCTGAGCCCATCATTACTGTCAGGAGGTTGACCATGCAAGAGGAGGAAATGTCCCTGTACGGTGAGCTGGCAGAATGGATGCCCCTCCTCACACCAGCGTCCAACTACAGGATGGAGGCCGGCATCTACCGGCGTCTGTTTCTGACCCACGATCCCCGAACCCGGACGATCCTGGAACTGGGCTGCGGTGGTGGCAACAACGCGTATCACCTGAAACGTCGCTTCGCCATGACCCTCGTGGATGTGTCCCCGGACATGCTGGCCCTGAGCCGGCAGCAGAATCCCGAATGCGAACACGTCCTGGGCGACATGCGCACCGTGCGTCTCGGTCGCCAGTTTGACGCCGTCTTCATCCACGACGCGATCGCGTACATGACCACATCCGCAGACCTGGAGGCAGCTCTTGCCACGGCCCATGTGCACTGCAGGCCGGGCGGACAGCTGCTGGTGCAGCCGGATTTTTTCCGGGAGACCTTTCGGCCGGGGACCAGTCACGGGGGAACCGATGGGCAGGGCCGTGGCATGCGGTATCTGATGTGGAGACGGGAGGCAGACCCCATGGGATGCACCTACACCACCGAGTTTGCGTTCCTGCTTTCCGATGTCGACGGCCGGGTCACAGTACGACAGGACACGCATATCAATGGGCTTTTCTCGGAACAGCAGTGGCTGGACATCCTGGACGACGTGGGGTTCGCAGGTGAAATCGTGCAGGAGCCCTTCACCGGGGAGGGGTGCGGCCACCTGCACATTGTGCTGGCCCGCAGGGAGTAGCTCCCGTCGCACAGCCGCGGCTGCGTACGAGTCCCGTGTGGTTGCCCCTGGGCGCGATCTCATCCCCGGGACCTCTCCTTCATCGGCCCCGCTGTGCGGTTTCCCTTCAGTGCCGGGGGAGAAACCGCCGCCCTGGGCGTCTATCTTCTGACCCCGGAACAGGGCACGACGATGCTGTGCCGCGGAGGCGGGCAATGGGGCCTGGACTCACGCAGCATCGTGGCCCCGCTTCGCCCGATTCCGTCCGCTGCTGCCGGCGGCGCTCAGATCTTCACCGCCGTGCCGTAGACTATGACCTCCGCCGCCCCGCTGGTGACGCTGGCGGTGGAAAATCGAACGCCGATGATGGCGTTGGCGCCCATTTTGTGTCCCTGTTCGATCATGTCCTCCATCGCAGTGTCGCGGGCTCGCCTCAGCAGATCGGCGTACTCGGTGACCTCGCCACCCACCAGCTTGCGCAGCGACGCCAGGATGTCACGCCCCAGGTGAGTGGCCTGCATGCAGCTGCCCCTCACCAGCCCGAGAACCTCGTAATCTGTGCGAAGATCACTCGTAGCCAGAAGCATGTGAACACTCCTCTCAGTTGAGATTCCAATTTCGAAACATGCGCTCCGCCGCCAACGCACACGCCAGGGAGGCCGCCAGCAGCAGAAGGCTCACGTCCCAGCGAATGGGGCCACCCTCGAGCGTTCCGGCCGCCGCCAGATGACGCGCCAGGGAGATGTCCCTGAGGGCGGGTATCGATCCCAGCGCCAGCAGTCCTGCCGAGGTCACCCCGCTCACCAGTGCCACCTTGAGTGGCTCTGACCTCAAGATCGCGGAAAAAAGAAAGGTGATGCTGTAAAAGAGAGCCGCTGCCCCCAGAGACACGGGCAGGCCGCGAAGGAATCCACCGAGGTCCAGGGTGTGTCCGGCCAGCCAGGAGCAGGGCCCGACCGCCAGCGTGCTCAGGACCACCAGCAGCCACAGCACCAACAGCCCACCGGTGAACTTGGTGATGAAGATGCACCTCCGCCCCAGCGGTTGGCTCAGCAGGAACTCCAGGGTGCCCAGTGACCTCTCTCCCGTCAGCGGGGCCGACCCGAGAATCACCGCAATCACCAGCACGATCTGGTAGAGGTTCTTACCGTACCAGTTCAGCCACGCGTAGACCCCGTAGTCCCGCATCTGCCGCAGTACCTGCGATGCCCACGGTTCCGGAAGGGGGATCCCCTCTGCCGCCATCGATGAGAGAAAGTCAAACATCAGGCACAGGGTCAGCATCGTCACGAGCAGGGCCCCGCCTCCCACGATCCATTTCCACCGGGCCTCGCGGAGTTCCTTGGCCAGCAGGGGAAGGCTAAGTCTCACGTCCGCTCTCCTCCTCACCGCGCCCAGCGTACTCGAGAAAGATCTCCTCCAGGTCCATATCCACCACCTCCAGGGCGAAATGCGGGACCTCCGAGAACCGGGCCACCAGTTCCTGCACGGAACCCTCCACTGTCACCAGGTACTTTTTCCCCTGGGCCCTGACGTTGACCACATCGGGATGCTCAAAGATGTCTCCCGGGGGCTCGATCTGAAAGGCCACCCGCACCTGTTTGGCTTCTGTCCGCAGATCCTCGGCGGGACGCTGCATCACCAGCCTGCCTGCGTCTATGATTCCGACGTGGTCGGAGACGCGCTCCACCAGGTGCAGGGCGTGGGATGAAAGCAGGACGGTTCTGCCCTCCTCCGCCACCTCCTCCAGGATCACGTTGAAGAGGTCGCGAATCCTGACGAGATCGAGGTGGGCCACCGGTTCATCGAGTAGTAACACCCGGGGGCGGTGGGCCAGGGCGAGGATCAGTCCCAGCTGGGTGCGCATGCCCGCCGACAGCTGCGACACCGGTTTCTCAGCCGGTATCCCGAAACGCTCCATGTATCCGGCCACGAGGCCATCATCCCAGGTGCAGCGGAGCGATCGCGCAAACTTCAGGAGCTCCCGCACCTGCATGTAACCGTAGAGAGAGCGGCTCTCAGGCAGGTAGCCAACCTGCTGGCGCACCTTTTCTCCCTCGATGAACGGATCGTATCCCAGTATCCGTGCCCGTCCCGACACCGAGGGGATCATCCCCATCAAACTGCGGATGGTGGTGGTCTTGCCCGCACCGTTGCGCCCAACGAAGGCGTATATGCAGCCCTCGGGAATGGTCAGCGATAGATCCTTGACCACCGTCACCGAACCGAATCTGCACGTCAGACCGTCGGTCGTTATAGCCGGTTCATCAACCATGTTTTTCC
>PWUC01000206.1 GCA_003562655.1 Clostridia bacterium | reverse complement strand
GGGGTCAAAGCAGAGAGCACCTGGTCCATTTTCTCTTGTTTCCATGCTCGATACACACTCACCAGGCCAGCTCCCCGGGCAGTGTCACCCATTTTGACGCTGACATCAGCTGCGGTGACAGTTCCGCCTACATCCACGACCTGACCGCTTTTGAAGGCGAGATCTATGGACTCTATGACGTGCTGGGGAAGGGGGGTTATGTTCATTAGGAGTTTGTGTCGAACCTTGTTGGTACCCGGGACGCGATAGGACTGTGCGATATGGTATTGGACGTGTTTTTTCTTTCTTTGAGTGTTCCAGGATTTTTTGACGAACATGGTGCACCTCCGGAGTTGTGTTTAGTCTACTATATACCGTCTATACTCCGGTGTCAAGGGCCATATGCCCAGAGTGTATAGACTACATATTTCCATAAAGAACACCCCTCCGCCCTTGCCTGGTCGGGGATTAACGCCAGTCAGGGGAGGGGGAACTTAGGATAAGAGAGTCGATCTCGGAGATAAAGATAACCGACTGAACTTCACCCTGCACGTTTTTCATGAGCGCACAGTAAGCCTCATACTGCCTACCTTGGATCTCGGGATAGGGTCCTCGGATACGCCGAGTGCGCTGAGTCCCTTCCGTGTTCGACGACTCCATATAGCACAGTTCTCCCATTCTATCTCGTGCAGCATCTCGGATATGGCGACTGCGCCTAAGCGCCAGGTGCGAGGTGTGGGGCCACTCGGCAGGGCTCTTTACCTTCGACGGTTGAGTCAGGGAACTACGGTGAGGCCGGTTTCACCGTTGACTTCTTGCGATGGCGGGAGCTCTGGTGAGTGTCCCGGTTCATCTCCCGGCATGTGGCGCAGGGGAGGGATGACCTCGCGCCCGTCGGGTTTGGACGAGGCCCGGCTGGAACTTCACACACCCGATGTGCAGATGAAGTCTCGGACCTGCACAATGAACCTGCGGATGTCCCCGAGGTGGACGGTGATAATGTCGTACAGTTCCTCCTCAGCGACCTGGGCGTACATGTGTACCAGCCGGTTCCGGTAGCCCGCCATTTGCACCAGTGTTCTGCCGAGATCACCATCTGTGACCCCGAGATTCATCAAACCTCTGGCGATGGCTTTGTACTCGCCGGCCATATCGATATGACCGGACTTGGCGAGGATGTGGCGACCGATGTCGAAGGCTGCCTCGAGTGACCGCCTTAGAAAACTCTCGGCCGCGGCGACCCTGACGGCATCGTCGAGGAACTCCCCGCGGGGCAGCTCGGAGAGCTGCTTCAGTTCCTGAACGTAGGTCGTCATCAGGACGAGACGTTCTTCCACCAGGGTGCGGTTGATCATGGTGTGACCTCCTCAAGTATTTCCCTGAGGTACATGTTCAAGACTGGACGAAAATCCGCGGCGCGGCGGAGCACCATCATCTCGTACTCACTGCGCTGCTCGTCGGAGGACTGGTATATGCAGATTCCCTGTAGAGCCTCATACTGGAACACCGAATGGCGCTCCTGCAGAAAGACGAGATCAACCCGAAAACTCCGGAAGCAATCCTGCATGCCGTTGCTCAGAGACGAGTAGAGTCTGTGTCTCTCTGATGCAGGGGGAAGGGGCGCCTGCATGACCACGCCCACGTCCAGGTCAGCCAGGATATCACCGCCCGGGTCGGTTTCGTCACTGCCTTTGATAAACGCCGCACCCTCGGCTGCCCGAGATCCATAAAGGTATACGAGCGACACCCCGCTTGCCTCACATAGCGAATTCAGGTTCTTGCGCCTCATGGGTACCACCCCCTCCATGGTGTCAAGGGATTTCTGCTGGCAAAGCTACCTCTCATGTAAGATTATACCACGGAACTCGCCTTTCAGGTAAGCCTGGGGGTGCCAGGGACACCCCCCTGCTCGCCAGGTCCTGCACGGTGAGCAGGGGGGATCTGGGACTGCTTACCCCAGGCTCCAGGAGGTTTCGCTTCTCGTCGAACCGGGGAAGACTGCCGTTGCCGTCAGAACTCATTGTGATGAGGCCCGGATCCGCGCCCTCCTCCCGCAGGAATGTGAGAGAGTCAGATCTTGGCCAGCGAGGCCGGGCCGTAGGACACATCGGCTTCGTTTACCTACCGGGCCATTGAGGACGGCAGAGCATGTCCCGACGACCTCGTCCTGGTCAGCGAGAGGGCATGGGCGATGAACCCGCAGCTGCGTCGTTCATCCTTGATGTTCATCGAGGTGTTCAAGAACCCGCTCCCCCGCGGGTCTGCTTTTGACGTACACGTTCACATCATCTGCATAACGCACGAAACGATGACAACGAGATTGAAGCTCGCGATCCAGATCGTCAAGAAGACAGCGGTCCTGGCGTTAAGAGGGGTGCGAGGCCGCCCTGTCCGCCTACCACGTGAGATGTGCAAGAGGCCCGGTTTGCCCCCGAGCATTCCTCCCGGGCGGCATTCCGAGGCCAGGTGACTCAGGTCGGGCGAGCCTAGCTGGGAGGCTCTGTCAAAAGGCGGATGTCGTCCTTTACAGACGTGAGGGTCGGGGTCGGCACCTGGTACGCACCGGTGTAGATGAGGGTGGTAAACCCCTCGTGCTGCAGCCCCCGGGCCTTGGCGACAAGAGAGGGCAGTCCCCTGGTGGTCGCGTCTGTTCCCAGCACTCCCACGACGGTGGTCACACCCGCCAGGGTCAGGGTCGACAGGGTGATCTCCGGCGTGCGGGTGGCCGGTCCCCCCTCGCCTCCGCCTACGACAACGTATACGTGTACGTCAATGAACCCCGGCACCAGGTAATCGCCGTCCAGATCGATGACCGCCACGTGGCCCAGCAGTTCAGGGGGCACAGATCCAATCTTCCCGATGCTCACGATCCGATCACCGACCAGCAGCATGTCGGCGGACCCCCCGGTTTCGGGTGCCGCGATGCTGGCATTGCGAATCAGTGTGACCTCCAGGAGGTTGTCCTGCATTGCTTGCCTCCCATCTGTCCCTGACACAATTCTGAGTTGACCGGCCGCAGATGGCAAGAAGCGGACCGCTTTGCCCCCCGTGAATAGGATGTAGATGAGAGAGGAGATGTTAGCTGTGCCCGAAGCTGTGCTGCCCGAAGAGGCGTGCTTCGTCACCGAACCGATCGTTCTCGGCGTAGCTGCCCCTGACTTCGAGGCCGAGGGATACTACCGGGGGGACAGGATCCGGATGCGGCTGTCTGACCTCCGGGATCTGTGGGTGGTTCTCTTTTTCTACGCCGCCGACTTCACCTTCGTCTGACCCACGGAACTGGCAGCCGTGGCTGCCCATTACCATGAATTTGTCGAACTGGACGCGGAGATACTGGGAATCAGCACTGACAGTGTCTTCTCCCACAAGATCTTTGCAGAGATTTCACCGTCGGCCCGACAGGTGCAGTATCCCCTTCTTTCTGATCCCACCCGGCAGATATCCGCCTGTTACGGCGCTCTAAATCCTGAGACGGGCTTTGCCACCCGGACGACTGTCATCGTATCTCCGGCGGGGGATGTCGTGCATTTCTGCAAGTATCCCGGCCCGGTGGGGCGGAACGTCGAGGAGCTGATCCGGGTCATACAGGCCGTTCAGTTTGCCGAGGACACCGGGCTGGGTGCACCGGCCGGGTGGCGGCCGGGCGAACCGGGCCTGAGCACGGATTGGGAGATGGTGGGACAGATATAGCCCAAAAGGGCGATGGGAGGATGCGGGAGGGGCCGGGGGCTGTCCCGGTCCCCCTTGTCTGGACGGACGCGTCCGGCCCCGGGCAGGCCGCCTTCGGAAGGGTTCTGAACCTTCGCTCGTGATGCAGTCGATGCAGATGACCCTGCGAATTGACATCATTCCCCGGGTATGATGTCGTTGATTCAGAAACACAGCTGGCGAAGGGTGGGATACCATGGATGTTGTTGATCTCTGCCGCAGACGCCGCAGCGTGCGGAGCTTCACCGGGCAGGCCGTCTCCTGTGATGACAGATATCATCTGATGGAGGCGGCCCGGTGGGCAGCGACCTCGAGCAACCGGCAGGCCCGGCGGTTTGTCATCATCGAGGACCCCGCCAGGATCAAGGAGACAGTGCAGAGGGCCTCCATGCAGGATTTCGTTGCCGGGGCCGGTCTGCTGATCTTCGGTGTTGCCACTGACAGGGGGAAACGCGGCGCACTGGCCGACGTCCTGATTTCGATGACCCAGATGGAGATGGCTGCAGTGCAGCGGGGCCTGGGCACCATATGGCTGGGATACTGGGACCGCGACGTCATCTCCGAGATGATCGGTGTGGCCGCTGACATGGAGGTGGTCATGGGGATGGCCATCGGGTATGCCCGTGATGAGGGTGCGCCGAGGGACAAGCTCCCTGTGGAGGAGCTCTTCGCTGAGGATCAGCTGTAGAGGACTGGCTGTGGATGCGTAGAATAGGAACTCATTGTGCAGCATTTGTGGTCAATACGGCAAGTACGGGAGCGATGCCACATGATGGGTTCACCAGGGGAGAAGCGGAGGATGGTCTCCGAGGATCTGTGGAGATTGCGGTTTGTCGGCGATCCCCAGGTCTCATCGGACGGGAGCAGGATCGCCTTTGTGGTCACAGAGACCGATCTTGAACACGATGCGTACCGGTCCGCGATCTGGGTGGCTGACACGGAAGACCCCGACAGTGCGGTGCAGTTCACCAATCCGGCCGGAGGGGACCAGGCCGACCGGGACAGGTCGCCCCGCTGGTCTCCCGACGGACAGAAACTGGCCTTTGTGTCCAATCGGGGCGGCAAGGATCGAATCTGGTGCATCGACGGAGGAGGTGGGGAGGCGGTGCTGCTGGGGGATTTCACAGGAGCTGCCAGCGGCCTGACCTGGTCTCCATCGGGCGACAGGCTTGCCTTCAGCTCGATGCCCCCGTCGGAGGACGATTGCCAGGATGATCGGGACCGTGCGGATGTCTATGTGACCCGGAGGCTTCGGTATAAGTTCAACGGGCGCGGTTTCCTTGACGATGATCGGAAGATGAACATATGGGTCATGGATGTTGACACCGGAAAGGTCACCCGCCTGACGGACGCCGGGGCCGATGATCATTCTCCCGCCTGGTCCGTTGATGGGGCGACGGTGTTTTTCACCTCGGACCGGCGTCCCGAGCTGCAGATGTACTATGTGCCGGATCTGTACTCGGTGCCCGCCGGGGGTGGAGAGGCACGCCGCATCACCCGGGGGCAGGGGCCGGTATCTGCTGTCCGGCCATCGCCGACCGGCGATGTGATCGCCTTCTTTGGACACGAACAGGGCGATCGCATGACCGCCAATACCGAGCTGTACCTGATGTCTCCCGACGGGACCGGCTGGACATCCCTGACGTCCGGGTTCGACCGCAACGTGGGCAACAGCGTGGGCGCCGATGCCCGTTTTGACGCCGGGGAGGCTGCCCCGGGCTGGTGCCGTTGGGGACTGGTCTTCAGCCTGACCGACGGGGGTTGCTCCAGGCTCTACCGGGTCGACCGGGAGGCGAACCACAGGGTCCTCGAGGGCTTTCCCCCGGTGATCACCTCCTACTCGGTCAGCACCGAGGGGGAGCCGGTCGTTGCCGCCGTCGGCGCTGACAACGATACGCCCGGCGATCTCTGGGTGCAGAGGCCGGGCGAAGATCCCGTGCAGTTCACCCGCTTCAATGCCGGTCTCCTCGCGGAGATCGATCTGTCAATGCCGGAGAGGGTCACCTTTGCGGGAGCGGAGGACTGGGAGATCGAGGGCTGGCTGATGAGACCCGTCGGTTTCGAAAAGGGGCAGAAGTACCCCCTGGTGCTCGAGATCCACGGGGGACCCGCGGGGACCAGCGGCAACGCCTTCTTCGGTGAGTATCAGCTGCTGGCAGCTGCGGGCTTCGGCGTCATGTACACCAACCCCCGGGGCAGCACCGGCTACGGCGAGGAGCACGCCGAGGGCGTGATCGGTGACTGGGGAGGTAACGACTACCGCGATCTGATGGCGGCTGTTGACTTCGCCTGTGAACAGGACTGGGTGGACCCCGAACGCCTCGGGGTGACGGGCGGCAGCTACGGGGGCTACATGACCAACTGGATCGTCAGCCAGACGGACCGCTTTGCCGCAGCGGTGACCTTCCGCTCCATCTCCAACCTGTACACCAAGTATGGTTGCAGCGACATCGGCTTCTACGGGAATCGCCGGGGCATGGGCGGAGCCGACCTGTGGGATAGTGAGGACTTCATCATGTCCCGATCTCCCATCCGGTATGCACCGGACGTGGTGACCCCGATCCTGATCGTCCATGCCGAGGAGGATTATCGCTGCCCGATGGAACAGGCCGAACAGTGGTATGTGGCCCTGAAGCGGCTGGGGGTGGAGTGCGAGTTCGTGCGGTACCGGGGGGAAGACCACGAGCTGTCGCGCTCGGGTCGGCCCCACAACCGCCGGGATCGGCTGAAGCGGCAGTTTGAGTGGTTTGAGAGGTATCTGAGCGAGTAGTCGAACTGGGCTGGGGGCATCGATGGCGCAGCGGACCGGGTTTCTTCGACGGAAGAACATCGAATTCAGCGTGCAGCGTTACCTGATCGACGTTCCGCCGTCCCTCATTGGCCTTCCCGTGACCGTGGCCAGCGCAGTGGGCGGCCCCCTGGTGACCCCTGGCGTTTCATATGGATACGACGCCCTGGGGAGCGGGGATGGGTACCAGTGGGCTGGTCGGGCAGTTTGGGACGGTGACGGTCATGGGCTGGTCGACGGGGATATTCATCTCGGTGGCGCTTCTGCACTTTGCCATTCCGGCGACGCTCGCCGGTCTGACCGCCGTCTACATGCGACGCGCGGGATGGATCGGCCCCGGGGACGTGTCCCTGTGATGTGGTTTTTATGTTCCGGGGGGCGGCCCTGTTCGCTCGCCCCGGGGAGGAGATGGTGCCCGTGAAACCCGTGGTGGCTATCAGCGTGGGGGATCCGGCCGGGATCGGGCCGGAGGTGGCGGTGAGGGCCGCTCTTTCGGGGCGGGTCCGGCGCCGGGCGGTCCCCCTTCTGGTCGGGTACCGCCGGCACCTGCAGCGGGAGCTCAGGGCCGGCCAGGCCCGGGTGAGACTCTGCCGGGCGCCCGATCCATCCAGGGTCTGTCCCGGGACCCCCGATGACGTTCTCATGTACAGCGAGCCCCCTGGAGAGGGGGCCGAGGTCCAGCCCGGAGTGGTCTCTGCGGCCTCCGGGATGGCTGCGGCCCGGGCCTTCGAATACGCGGTCAGGCTCACCCGGGAGGGAACCTGCTGTTCGCTGGCCACTGCCCCGATGCACAAGGGGGCCCTGAAGCTCGCCGGGATCCGCTATCCCGATCACACCGAGGGGCTCCGCCAGCTCACCGGGGCTTCCGCCGTTCGCACCATGTTTCAGACCCAATCGCTGCGCATATTCTTTCTCACCCGTCACTGTTCGCTGCGTCAGGCCATCCGCCGCATGACGGAGACAGCCGTTGTGCAGCTGGCCCGGGAGGCGGCTGCGGACCTGGGCCGTCTCGGCGTCAGGGCGCCCCGGCTGGCTCTGGCTGCCCTGAACCCCCACGCCGGAGATGGTGGGTTGTTCGGCGACGAGGAGGCTCGGATCCTCCTCCCGGCTGTTCGCAGGGCCCGGGCCGATGGTATCGATCTCGAGGGGCCGGTTCCCGCCGATGCCGTCTTTCACCTGGGCCACACCGGCCGATATGACGCGGTGCTGTCGCTGTTTCATGACCAGGGGCACATCGCGGCCAAGACCCTCGACTTTCACGGCACGATCAGTCTCACCTTCGGCCTGCCCTTTCTGCGGACATCTGTGGACCACGGGACGGCCCTGGATCTGGCAGGACGGGGAAGGGCGGGGAGCACCTCCATGGAGGAGGCGGCGATCGCCGCCGCCCGGTGGGGGCCGCAGTGGCAGGCAGGAAAGTAGGTTCGGGTGGCGAAGTGACAGTGACAGCAGGGGCAGCAGTTCCTCCCGGAATCCCGGGGAGCTGTGTGCCCATCCACCCAGTCGTGAGGAGGTAGAACAGTTGATCGCAATTACCAATGGCAAAGTTCTGACGATGACCGGGGCTACGCTTGAGCCGGGCACGGTTCTCATCGAGGGCAGCAAGATCACCGCAGTGGGAACAGACGTTGAGGTCCCTGCCGGCGCCGACATCATCGATGCTTCGGGCAAGTGGGTGACGCCGGGCCTGATCGATGCGCACAGCCACATCGGCCTCTTCGGTGAGCCGCGAACCTGGGCCAGTGCCGACGGCAATGAGACCACACACCCGGTGACGCCGCAGCTGCGGGGAGTGGACTCCCTCAATCCCGATGATCCCTCCTTTGCGGACGTCCTCGGAGCCGGTGTGACCTGCGTGTACACGCAGCCCGGGAGCGCGAACATCATCGGGGGGACCGGCGTCGCCATCAAGCTGAGCGGCAAGACCGTGGATGAGATGGTGATGCCCGGAACAGAGGGTATGAAGATGGCCCTCGGTGAGAATCCGAAACGGGTCTACGGCGTCGGCAAGAGCAAGACCCCGGCAACCCGCATGGCCAACGCAGCGGTGCTGAGGGAGGCCCTGGTCTCGGCCCAGAATTACCTGAACAAGATCGAGAGGGCAAAGGCCAAGGCCGAGGAGAAGGAGGAGGAGCCCGATCTTCCCGACAGGGATCTGAAGTGGGAGGCCCTGGGCAGGGTGCTGACGGGTGAGATGTCGGCTCACATCCACTGTCACCGGGCCGATGATATTCTGACCGCCATCCGGATCGCGGAGGAGTTCAATCTCCGCTACAGCCTGGAGCACGTGACCGAGGGGTTCAAGATCAAGGAGATTCTTGCGCAAAAAGGTGCCCCCTGCATCGTCGGCCCCCTGTTGATGGCCCGGGGCAAGATGGAGATCAAGGATGTGACCCTGGCCAACCCCGGGATTCTCGCCAGGGAAGGGGTCAAGGTCTGCATACAGATGGACGGCGCCTCCAGCACCCAGTGGCTGCCGGTGGTGACGGGCCTCGCGGTGCGAGAGGGCATGGCCGAGGACGATGCCATGAAGGCGATCACCATCAACCCGGCCGAGGTGCTGGGCATCGCCGACCGGGTGGGAAGTCTCGAGGCCGGCAAGGACGCCGACGTGGCCATCTTCGACGGCAACCCGCTGCACAACTACACCAGGTGCGTCACGACCCTGGTGGAGGGCAGGATCGTACACAGGCTTGAGGATGAATGAGTCGGTCAGCCCCGCTCCGGGGACTCCCCGGAGCGGGGCATTGAGGAGGGAAGGGATGTCCAAGAAAGAGATTGATGCCGGCACCTTTTTGTATCCTGTGCCGGCAGTGATGGTCAGCTGCGCCGACCGCAGCGGCAATGCCAACATAATAGCCATAGCCTGGGTCGGGGTGATGTCCTCCGAGCCCCCCGTGGTGGGCATCGGCGTTCGGAGTAGCCGCTACTCCTACCCCCTGATCATCGACAGCGGGGAGTTTGTGGTCAATATCCCCACCCCGGACCAGTTATCGGCCCTAGACTACTGTGGTGTGGTCTCGGGACGGGACTGCGACAAGTTTGCCGAGACCGGACTGACGGCGAAAAGCGCGGGGGTCCTGCAGTACGCACCCGTCATCGAGGAATGCCCGATCAACCTCGAATGCCGCGTCGTCGACCGCCTGTCCCTGGGCAGTCATGACTGCTTCGCCGGTGAGGTGGTACGAGCTCACGTCGATGAGGAGTGGACCGACGAATCGGGGGTGCTCTCAGTCATCGCCCAGGATCTGGTGGCCTACGCTCAGGGCCGTTACTACCGGCTCGGCGAGGAGATCGGCAGGGGCGGATTCTCGGTGCGCGGAGACTGACGATGCGGCCCATTCACTGCATCCGCCCCCTGGGACCGGGTTCAGGCGTTGTCCTCGACGCGGAGCTGGTCTGCGGCCTGTTCCTGCGGCGGGTCAACCGCTTTGTCGCCGAGGTCGAGGTGGCGGGCCAGGCTGAACAGGTGCACGTTGCAAATTCTGGACGCCTGGCGCAGCTGTTGGTCCGGGGCAACAGGGTGATCCTTGCTGAGCGGAGGTCGCCCACCCGCAGGACGTCCTGGGATCTGATCATGGCGGCTCTGCCATATGGGGCGGAGCCCCGATGGAGTCTGGTGGATTCACGGCTGCCGATGCGGGTCTTTTCGCGATCGCTGCAGGAGGCCAGGCTTCCGGAGTTTTGGGGACTAACCCGGATGCGCAGGGAGGTGTCTGCAGGTGCGAGCCGGTTCGATTATCAGCTGGGGCGGAACTCGGGTCCCGAGGTCTGCTGGGTTGAGGTCAAATCGGTGACCCTCACGGTTTCGGCCTCCTGGGGACCCGAGGCCCGGTTTCCGGACGCCCCGACGGAGCGGGGAAGACGCCATCTGCGAGATCTCTGTGCCCTGGCTGCGAAAGGCGACCGATGCGCCGTGGTCTTCGCCGTATGCCGGCCCGATGCAGTTTCGCTCTCTGCCAATGCGGAGGTTGACCCTGCCTTTGCCCGAGCCCTGTGGGACGCGGCCCTGGCGGGTGTCGAGATCTATGCGTATCGAATCATGTCGGATCCCCGGCGGGGTTGCTGGTTGGAAGGTCGCCTGCCGGTGAGGATAGAGGAGTCCTGTCGAAACCACCCCTGACTGTCCTGTCTCACTCCTGGCTAGAGTTTCTAACTGACCTTGCGCACCCGCAACATATAGTGTTAGATTACCCTGTGATCATCCCATATCTTGTGGTGAGAGGACTGAGTTCGGGTGAGATGCCCTCACTGTGGCGAGTTGGGCAGCCGGGTGTTGGACTCACGACCGGCGGAGGAGAATCGCTGTGTGCGCCGCCGGCGGGAGTGTCCTCACTGCAAGGGACGGTTCACAACCTATGAGCGCATTGACGCGGGGCCTCTCATGGTGAAGAAGAGGGATGGCAGGCGTGAGATGTTTCAGCGCGACAAGGTTCTCAGAGGTGTGGTCACGGCCTGCGAGAAGCGGCCCGTCAGCATGGATGAACTCCAGCGCCTGGTCAATGATGTTGAGTATCAGATCAGGGCGGATACCGCCGGGGAGGTCACCTCAAGGGAGGTAGGGGAGAGGGTCATGGACAGGCTGCGGACGCTGGACGAGGTGGCCTATGTTCGTTTTGCCTCGGTGTACAGGCTGTTTGCTGACGTGGAGGCCTTTCACCGGGAGGTGGCCCAGCTGCGCAGAGACAGAGACAGAGATGAGGAAGGGAGGCGTTGAGAGGAGTGAGTTTTGAGAACATGGAGTATGGCGACGATCTTGGATTGACCGAGAATGCCCTGACCGTGTTGAGGAAACGGTATCTGGCCAGGGACAGTGAGGGGAATTTCACCGAGACCCCGCACCAGATGTTGGAGCGGGTGGCCAGGAATGTGGCCGCCATTGATGTGCTGTACTGGCCGGACATATATGATCCCGACGGCGGCGCCACGGTGGCGGCGGGCGCCGAAGCTGAATCCGGGAGCATGGATGAGGCGTCCCTGACATTCTTTGATCTGCAGACCCTGAAGCGGGCCCATTCTCGCCTGGCGAGGGAGGGTCGGATGAAGGTCAGTTTTGACGGGGTGTGCCGGGCGGTCCGGGAGCGGTGGGCCCAGATCAGGGAGCTGCAGGAGGCTTTCTTCCGGATGATCAGCAGCAGGGAGTTCGTGCCCAACTCTCCCACCCTGATGAATGCCGGGAGGGAACTGCAGCAGCTCTCTGCCTGTTTTGTCCTGCCGATCGAGGACAGCATGGAGAGCATCTTTGAATCCATCAAGAACGCAGCACTCATACATAAATCAGGAGGAGGAACCGGCTTCAGCTTCACCCGGCTGCGCCCCAAGAATGATGTTGTCCGCACCACCGGGGGAATTGCCAGCGGTCCGGTCTCCTTTCTGAAGGTGTTCAACTCGGCAACGGAGGCGGTGAAACAGGGCGGAACCAGGCGAGGCGCCAACATGGGCATTCTGCGGGTGGACCATCCTGACATCAGGGAGTTCATCACCTGCAAGCAGGATAATGAGGCGATAACAAACTTCAACCTTTCGGTGGGCATAACCGATGCCTTCATCGATGCCCTGGAGCGGGGCGACTCATATCCCCTGGTGAACCCCCGGGACGACAGTGTGGTGACGGAGATTGCAGCCCAGGAGATCTTCGACCTGCTTTCCGACATGGCCTGGAAGAACGGCGAACCCGGGGTGGTCTTTCTTGATCGCATCAATGCCGACAATCCCACCCCGGAGGTGGGCATGGTTGAGAGCACCAACCCCTGCGGTGAGCAGCCCCTGCTTCCCTACGAGAGCTGCAATCTCGGCAGCGTGAACCTGAGTGCCTTCGTGGAAAACACGGGGTGGTACGACAGCCCGGATCAGCTCCCGGAGTTCAGGGATCAGATAAGGTGGGATGCCCTCGCGAAGACCGTTCATCTCGCCGTCCATTTCCTCGACAATGTCATCGATGCCAACAGGTATCCGGTGGAGGAAATCGGTACGATGACCCGAGCCAGCAGAAAGATCGGCCTCGGGGTCATGGGATGGGCCGAGATGCTTCTGAAACTGGGCATTCCCTACGACAGCGAGGAGGCTGTCTCGTTGGCCCTGGAGGTCATGGGTTTCATCGATGACGAGTCCAAGAAGGCCAGCCGCATCCTTGCCGGGGACCGGGGCGTGTTTCCCGACTACGAGAAGAGTGTCTATGCCGAGAGGAACTTCCCGCTGCGCAATGCCACCACCACGACCATCGCTCCCACCGGCACCATAAGCATAATTGGAGGCACCAGTAGTGGAGTGGAGCCGCTGTTTAGCATCGCCTTCACGCGTCACGTGCTGGACGGCGAGAAGCTCGTTGAGGTCAACGGCGTGTTCGAGGACGTGGCCAGGGCCGGCGGCTTCCATTCGGAGGAACTGATGACCAGCCTTGCGGGTGGCGAATCTCTGCAATCCCGGCGAGATGTTCCTGAGCATGTTAGAAGGGTCTTTGTGACCGCCCTTGACATCAGTCCCCGCTGGCATATCAAAATGCAGGCGGCCTTTCAAACGCACACGGACAATGCCGTCAGCAAGACCATCAACTTCCCGCAGGAGACCTCCAGGGAAGACATATCGCTGGCCTTCAGGCAGGCCTATGAGATGGGATGCAAGGGGCTGACGGTCTACCGTGTGGGCAGCCGCGAGGGGCAGGTCCTGGTGGTGGGCGGGGAGGAGGACGGGAAGAAGGAAGAGGAGGTGCCCGCCAGGTCCGGTGTTGAATGGGGGACCGTAAGGCCGGTCTCCCGCACCAGCAGGCTCCGCGGGATCACGGTCCGCAAGGCGACGCCCATGGGCAATCTCTTCCTGACTCTCAACATGCACAGAACCCATCCCTTCGAGCTCTTCGCCCTGATCGGCAAGGCGGGCAGTGATGTCGCGGCCTTCACAGAGGCCATTGCGCGCCTGATTTCCCTGGCTTTTCGGTGCGGTGTGGATCCTCGAGTCGTTGCGGATCAGCTGATCGGGATCGGGGGGAGCCGCTCCGTTGGATTTGGCCCCAACCGGGTGCGGTCGGTTCCCGATGCCATCGGTCAGTTCATTGGGGAGTTCATCGAGTCAGATTCGTATCTGGCAGACGACGATGATGCCGGCGGTGACGACCTGACCCAGTTGGACCTGGCCGACCTGGCTGCCAGAAAGCCGAATCCGCCCCGGGCGTCGGGCGGGGAGCCCACCGGAGACCAGAAGTATGCCCTCTGTCCCGCCTGTGGTGTCAACGCGGTGATCTACCAGGAGGGATGTGTGTCCTGCGCGGCCTGTGGCTACACGGAATGCTGAGGCACGCCCGGGGCTTTTCGCGGGAGGGTCTCCTGCGGGAAGCCCCGGTTCGCGGCTTTTCGCGTGCATCCTCAGCGTCCGGCCTTCGTTTGGGATCTGAAGGCGTCACCTGTGGGACGCGGCACCCGGGGTGACTCGACCATGGGAATTTCGTGGAGTGTCCCGGCGTTGCCGGCGCCTGCGTCATCCCTCGATCTGCAGATCCCTGCCCCGACCGCGACCTTCCTTGGGCAGGTCTACGATCAGGATTCCATTGTCAAACCTGGCACGGGCCTCCTCGGGCGAAACGGGTGAGGGGAGCGAGAACGTTCGCCGGAAGCTGCCCCGGCGCCTCTCCCTTCTCAGATAGTTGCCCTCTCGCGTTTCCTCCCGGTACTGCTGTGCGGCCTGCAGGCTGACGGACGTCTCGGTGACGTGGATGTTGAGGTCCTGCCTGTTCACACCCGGGACCTCGGCCACCAGCTGATAACGGTCGCCCATGTCTTCGAGATCCGCCAACGGCGGACCCAGGATGGCGCCTCAGGTGTGGGCATCATCGAGTTCTCCCGGGAACAGATTTCTTCTTTGAAGGGGATCTCCTGGCAGTTCATAGCGCATCTTTGATTCCTCCCGCAACGTGTAAGTGGTCACCCGGTAGGTACCTTGCCCGTAATGGTCGGGCAAAACACCCCAAGGCCCGGGGGTGCCCTCCTCGCTGCCATGTGCGCGGAAGCCGTCGCCGGGTCCAACAGGGAGACAGGGTGGCTCGTCGCCCTCCGAACTGGGCGCGGGGTCGTCTCCTCCGGCCGGACCCCGGCCCGGTGGACTTCACCTCCTCCTCCCCGACGAGGGCCCCGGGCAGGGGCCTTTCCTGGGGTAATCGCTGTGAGATCTGCTCCCTGTATTTGGACCCGGAATGGGGGACGTTGGATCCTGCAGGTCAAAGGCGCGCGGCATGCTCGTTGAACCGGGCGATGTCGTGCCATGCGGAGCAGCTCTCACCGGTGTCGGTCGGTCTGTGTATCATGAGCAACGCACGGGAAGATTCCCTCCTCACTTCTCACTACAAAGGGAACTGAGTTTTTGCCTTCACCGGCATCCATCATCTGCCATCTGCTGGGCTCATCGGACCGCGAGGCCGCCTTGCCGGGCCTCCGTGAGATCTTTGCCCGGGGGCGGGCTCGGGCTGCCGGGTTGTCAGAGAACATGGCTCCCGTGGTCTCGACCCATCGACCGCCGGGTAACCCAGGTGGATTGTCGAGGC
>PWUC01000218.1 GCA_003562655.1 Clostridia bacterium | reverse complement strand
CGCCAGCTTCAACGAGGGCCGAGGGGGAGCTGTGGGCCGAAGGGCAACCCGGCGTCTCACGGCCGGTGAGCGCGATCAGATGCAGTGCCCTGTACCCGAGTGGTGCACCAGGTTTTACGGGCCGGGTGCTGCACACTCAGACCGAGGGTCATCTCCGGCCAGGCCCCTCAGGTGCTGTCCACACGGGTAAGGTGGTGCATTCATAAATAATTTCTCAGGATCCTAAAATGGTAAGGAGAAGGGAGATATGATCTTGTTCCGTCGGAGCCTATTTGCCCTCACTTTGCTCGTGCTGATCACGGTTTCGTGTACCCACACTCCGCAGCCTCGGATGTCGCAGAGGCCCGAGCCGGGCCCTGACTGCGAATTGCCTCATCTGTTATGGCAAGCCGAGTTCTTCTCTGAGGATGTCAGGCTGGCGAAAAAGGCCAAAGAGCGGGTTCTGATGGTCTACTGGGAGGGCAATGGCGAGGGCGAATTGGTCTTCTTGGATCTCGGGGGAGAGGTCCTGGGTCGAAAGCGGATGTCGGGTCTGCCCCTTGCGGCAGGCTTTCGCATCAGGAGCGGGATGATTGAGGTGCTTTACCAGGACCTCGGTGGCATCGTCTCGATGTTCGGGATCACTCCCGGAGGTGAGACTGTCCCGGTGGAGTTCGAGGAGCCCTACTCCTGGGATGCACTGGCTCTCATGGCCCGGGGACCGCTGGAAGTGATCTTTACAGATGATCGATGGATCTATCACATGGGGCTGCAACAGGGTCCCCGGGGCTGGCTGCTGCAGGGGACGATCACCGGGCCCATGCGGGCCCGGTGAGAGGGTCATACGGGGTATACACTCTCCTCCTCTGCGGCCTCAACGGGCAGGTCGCACGCGTTTCTGGCCGAGTGGACCATTTTCTCTACATCGTGATAGGGCCAGAAGTGGGTGAGAAGGAGGCGGCCAGCTCCGGCTCTTTGTGCCATCATTGCGGCCTGGGAGGCCGTCATGTGTCCCCGGAATCCCGACTGGGATTCCTCCAGGGACGCCTCGGCGAGGAGAAGATCCGCGCCGTGGGCCATCTCAACGACCCCGGACGAGTACGCGGTGTCCGCCGTGTATGCCAGGGTTCTGCCACCGGCGGTAACCCGCACAGCGTAGCAGAGCAGAGGGTGATCGGTCTCGGTAAAGCTGACTTCGAAGGGGCCCAACTGCAGCGTGTCCCCGCCTGTCACCGGGATCGCCCTCACGGCCTCCTTGTAGCTGAGACGGGCGAATTCCTCCTCGGGCACCGGGGGTGCGTATACCTGCAGGGCGGCAGGCTCCCGGAGGCCGCGGAGATCGGTGTCTGCGGCGTAGCGCAGAACGCTCAGGTCCGAGCAATGATCGCCGTGCAGGTGTGAAAGGATGACGTATTGCAGCCGGTCGAAGCTGACGTGGTTCTGCAGGCGCGCAACGACACCACTTCCGCATTCCAACAGCAGTGATGCGTCACCGTGCTGCAGAAGGTAGCCGGGGCAGGCTCCTTCGGGGGGAGGAAAGGGCGAATAACGCCCCAGTACTGCCAGTCGCATGGATGATCCCCTCTTTCAGTCAGCTGTTAATCCGGTCCAGAAAGGAAGGTTCGCCGGCGATCTCCCCTGCGATCCTCCGGGCCTTTTCAACCTGCCCTCCGGTTCCCTCGGCCAGCAGCCACACGGCGCCCTCAGCGCCGGCGATGCCTCCAGAGGCGATGTGATGGGACGTTACTCCCGTCAGAATGTGGAGGGCTTCTATTTCCGTGACGATCTCTCCCCGCACCGCCACCATGCGAGGGGGGTCCGGTTCGTAGTCCCCGTGCCGGTTGAGCCTCTCTGACACCTCATAGATATCATGGGCCGTGCACTTTTCCAGGCCGATGGGGAGGACCAGGCGGAGCCTTCTTCCTGCAATGTGACCCAGGGCTGCCCCGATACTGCCGCCGCCGCCGAAACCTCCGATCAGGATTCCCGCCACCTTCTGCTCATAGTTGAGGGCGTTGGCCCCCTTTATGTACACGTCATCGGGCTGCATCCCTTCCAGGGCGGAAAACCGGTCCAGATCCGGATCCACCTTCCCCTGGCGGAGTATTACGTCAGGGCGGCGGTCAGGAGGGATGAGAGCCCTGCTGGCCTTCGTGGGAAGGGTGTGTCCTGACAGGTACCGGTAGTGAGGGAACTCTTCGCCCAGGATCTCTTCCAGCACGCAGGCGTTGGTTGATCCGGTGCAGATCAGGACAGTGCCGTCCTTTAGGGCCCGTCTGACAGGTTTCATCTGACTCACGGCTCTGGCTATGAGGCGCTTGGACTCGGACGGAGTGAACACGAAATGAGTGGCCGGCATAATGAAACCACCTTTCTTTCAATATCATTCGCTGTGAACTTCGAGGACATCTCCATCATTGAGCACGTAATCGCGTCCCACCATCTGGGCGTCAAAGGTGTAATCGCCCCAGACCCGGGCGTACTTGAACTGATCGCCTATGTCTTTGTGAATGTCGCGGGCCAGATCCAGGGCGGTGCAGCCCTGGTCCAGCACAAAGGGGGCAGAATAGTCCGGGGCGCGGCCGGGAGGCCGGGTGTAGACGCGGATTTTCCCCAGTATATGCCACAGGCACCTGTTCAGCACGTCCAGGTTTGTGCCGGTGCCGGCGGATACGCGCAGTAGAGGCAGTCGGGGGTAGCTGGCCTCCTTCCACATCTCGGCCAGCAGCTCCAGCCTCAGCTCGGCCTCCTCATCCTCGAACTTGTTGGCCGCAATTAGGGTTGGATAGCAGTGTTTGCCTGCCCCCGGTTTGCAGCCAGGGATAAGTTCGTTCCAGTCTCCCTCTGGCGGGCGCAGGTGGAGGTTTTTCTCCTCCAGATAGGCCATCGCGGATTCTGCCAGAGCCAACAGGTCATCATCGGACAGATCAAAGACCAGCAGTATTCCGTCTGCCACCCGTATCACCTCCTGCAGCCAGGGCGGAGACATGTCACGGTGAAGCGGGGGCAGGTCCACCAGCTGAACCTGGACGTTTTCGTAGGGCATCATGGCGGGCAAGGGCATGACGGTGGTGAAGGGATATTCGCCTATGTCCGGCTCTGCGTTGGTCACGGCTGCCACCAGGGAGGACTTGCCGGAATTGGCGGGACCGATCACGGCAACCTGCCCGGGGCCCTGCCGCTGCACCACCCAGTCCGGTCGGCGCCTCGTCGTACCCGAGCGTTGGCGCGCCTCGATCTGCTCCCTGGTCTTGGCCAGTCTCCTCTTGATATCTGCCTGCAGCTTCTCCGTCCCCTTGTGCTTGGGAATGGTCCGCAGCATATCCTGCAGGGCTGCCAGCTTATCCTCGGGAGTTGACGCCTTGCGCCAACGTTTCTCCGCTTCCATGTACTCGGGCGAGAGGTTGGCGGGCATGTCTGGTCTCCGTTTCCTCCTCAGGTTGATGGCTGGACGGAATATCTACCTAACATGATACCATTTGTGCCTGCGCAATTCATGGGGCCCGGCGGAGAGCCGGGCCCTGAAGATCAGCGCAGCTGGCTCAGATCCTCGAGGAGCGAGTCGAGATCCCAGTCGAATATGAAGAGAGGGCTGTATCCGTCAACCTGGGCGTAGGAGGTTTGCCCGGTTGTGCCGATGTTCAGGGTGATGGTTCGGACCCCGTCATCCTCGGAGGATCTGAAGCTGACTTCGAGGCGCGCCCGGGGGGGTGCCAGCCCGTACTCACGCAGGGGCTGGTCAGGCTCCCTTACATCAGATGCCTGTGCGCGCAGGACGGAGCGCACAGTAGGTTCGGCCTCCTCGCGGGGCACCTCCACCGGGTCACCCGGGGGCATCTCCAGGAGCCAGTGATCCTCACCGCGGACCAGTCGGTGGGAACCATTCTCCCCTTTCCACTGCAGCGAGACCACCTGGGCAAACGTGGCCGGGGAGAAGACGGTGGTGGCCAGCCAGTCGAAGGAGGCACCCAATCCGGCCTGGCCGAAGGCGGTCGAGCTCACAACATAGACGTAGGGTCTGCCCTCTAACTTCACATATACCTCGGCTCCCTGTTCGTCAGCGAAGAGTCCCACCAGTATCGCATGGTCCTCACCCGATGAACGGGTGAAGGAGATCCTCATGGATGGGGCGTCCAGTCCATACTCCTGCAGCTGCTCAGGAGTGGGATGGTCCCTTTCAAATCTTTCGGCCCTGAGGGAGCCCATGCGCCAGAGGATGTCCTCAGCCACCCGCGACCGGGCCGGGGCGGACAGGGGCGACAGAAGCTGCCAGCCATAAGGATCCTCAGTGCGGGCCGCGGACCACTCACGGGCGCCTGACCGGACCTCGATCTTCTGCACTTCCTCTGAATCCAGCCGGAGTATGACCGGATCTCGCCACTTGTCCGGCGGGGCCGTGAAGAAGGCGAGCCGGATCCCCGTCACCAGGTAGACCCTGTCCTCTCCTTCGACCCTGACGTAGCGGTCGGGTTCGGATCCGACGCTCAGGGGACTGCTATCGCCTATGTGCAGCGTGATGTCGGTGCCGTCTGCGAGGGTCACGATGATGGCTCCGATGGGATCATCCAGTCCGAACTGGGCGAGGTCGTCGTCCCCCTCGGAGATGATCCGGGAGGCCCTCATCTGCGATGCGCTGGCGAACATCAGCCGGCCCCGGTTCTGGTCGGTGGCCCGTTCGAAGGGTGAGGTCAGCTGGAAGATCCGTTCATCCTCCCCATGGTCCAGGGCCGAGATGGCCAGGTCCTGGGCATCCTCCCACCGGACGGTGACGGTCTCGATGTCTTCCGGGCTCAGATCTACGATTTTGATCTCCTCTGGCGGCGGTTCGGTCTCCTCAGGGGAGGGGGCCGGCCCTCCCCACAGGACGTAGGCGAGAAGGGCGCCAAAGACAACTGCCGCCAGGAGCGGGAACTTCCAGTTTTTCATCACAGGTGCCTCCTCCGCAGCCACACCGTCATGCCGATGATCAGTATGATCAACGGCAATCCCAGGGTGCTGCCGTAGAAGATCATCCGGCCCTCCGTTGGTGAGAGGAATACCTGCCTCAATACCGGCTCCTTGGGGCGGATGGTTATCAGGTCGGCCCGGTCGAGCAGCCACTGGACCGAGTTCATGAAAAGGTCAGAATTCCCCTGGAACCCGAACATGTCGTTGCTGACGAAATCCGCATCCCCGATGATCACCGCCACAGGGGTCTCACTGACCCCCTCTTCCTCGAGTGGGTCCTCGTCGTCATCGGTGCGTGCGACGGCGTAGGCCAGGGCCAGGGGCCCGGATGCATCCTCATGTCCCTCGTCCTGATCGACGGGATCAGTCTCGCCCCAGGAATCAGGTGAGCTGAAGAGCAGGCGCCGGACATTCAGATCGTCCGGGGGCTCTTCTGCGGCCACCAGACTCCTTGTTCGCGGCAGTACCACCAGGAGTCCGTGGTCGATGAGCTTCTCCGTGACCGTGTGATAGTCCATTCGTGGTACCGGGCTCATGGGATCCATGTAGTAGGCCCGGACGGGATCGATCACCACGTCGGGTCGCATCTGGACCCCCACGTGTTCGACAAGGGCGGCCAGATTCACGAACTGGCGGTTTGCGCCGGGCATGGTGTCTGCCAGGATCAACAGCCTGCCGCCTTCATCCGTGAACCGCATGAGATCCTCGGCCTCCTGGGGGTGCAGGTCGCGGGTGGGCCCGGCGATCACGATCAGATCCGCGTCCTCCGGGATGGGGCCGTCACGTCCCGGGTTCCAGCTGGAGGGACGGTATCCCTCGCCGTCCATGTAGGCCCGAAGGATGCTGTATTCCTCATACAGGTCCGCCTCCCCGTGGCCGGTCATGAAGTAGACGGATGCTCCCACCTGCTGGGTCAGATCAATGATGGCCCGTGTGAAGGCCTGTTCACCCCGGAACATCACCTGCGAGGGGTCGTCGTAGCCGGCTGAGAAATCATAGAGGTTGTAGCCGCTTATGGCCCGGCGCTGCCCCCCGCTCTCCAGCACCGTCGTGTAGGGCCTGCTGACATCGTATTCCCGGGCCAGACCGGGTTGTTTCTCGGGATCAATGAACTGAACCTGGATGCGGTTGGAGAGATACTCATACTCGGTGAGCAGGCTCTCCACCTCGTAACCGATTCCGCTGCCGTCGGGAAAGAAGGCCAGGATGTGTACGTCCTCATCCAGTTCGCGCAGGACGGTCTGGGTCTGTTCGGATAGACTGTGTTCACCGGTCGCGGTCATGTCCCAGCGCCAGCTGGTCTGAGCGGCAACCACGTTGACCAGGACGAGTATTCCGATGATGGCCGCGGTGTACAGGCTGCTGGCGGAGCCGCGCATGAACTGTCGCGACCCGAAAAACTGCAGCTGCTGGAGACCGCCCGTTAGCAGAAATGCGATCGCCGCGATGATGGTCACTGAGCCGGATATCCGGGCCGCGGAGGTTCGGCTGCCGTAGATCATGAGGGCGAAGATGGTGACTGCCGCAGCCAGCAGAGCCAGGGCGCCCAGGATGGTTCTCCAGTTGATCTTGCTCATGTAGTCCTTCACAGGAATTCTCCCTCCTCTCTCAACGCCACTGCCGACTCTCAAGAACGCGTCCACTCAAGAATAGAAAACCAATGGTGAGGGTCACGTAGAAAACGATGTGCTGGGTGTCGATGATGCCCCGGTTGAAGTCGACAAAGTGCCGGGTCACGGACAGGTGCGACAGGATTGACTCAAGGGGTTCTCCCAGGGTGGCGCCGGCCCAGTCTATGACCCACAGAAGAAGCAGCAATGCAACCCCGGATACTCCGGCCACCAGCTGGCTGTCGGTCAACGACGAGGTGAAGATGCCCGCGGCAAGAAAGGCGCCCGCCATCAGCCAGAACCCCAGATAGGCCGAGAGGGTCGCCCCCCAGTCGGGGTTTCCGAAGTGATCCAGCACCAGGGGGTAGATCATCATGATGACGATCAACAGGGTGACCATGGCAAAGGAGCCCAGGAACTTCCCTGCAATCACCTGGCTGGTGGTCACCGGTGTGGTGAAGAGTACTTCCGCGGTGCCCTGCTGCATCTCATCGGCCAGAAGCCGCATGGTGAGGATGGGGGCAACAAAGACCAGGATCAGGCCCGCATTGCCCAGCGTCGAGTGCACGCTGGCCATGCGTGAACCCAGCACCGACACGGAGAAGAAGTACCCTGTCATCAGGAGAAACCCGGCCATCAGCGCATAGGCCATTGGGGTGTACAGGTAGGTGCTCAATTCTCGCCTGGTGACGGAAAAGACCTTATTCATCCGTATCCACCTCCTCAGCGTCTTTTGTGCGCGCTGGGTCCTCGGTGGTCAGCTGCAAGAACACATCTTCCAGCGATGCTCCCTGGGAGGACATCTCCAGGATGGGGCAGTTGCTGGCCGCCATCGCGTGAAAGATGTCTTCTCTGACATCCCGGTCTGGGGACACTTCCAGGGAAAATGCCGTTGATCGTCCTTTTTCTGAATCCACAGTGATCTCGTTGATGCCCGCGATCCCCGCGAGCGCACGGCTGATCAGATCACTGCAACCCCGGGCTTCCAGTTTCAGGCGGCTGTGTCCCTGCAGGCGCGATGCCAGCCCGCTCGGGCTGTCCTCGGCCACCAGCTGTCCGTTGTTTATGATCACGACCCGTTCGCACGTCTGCTGTACCTCGGGTAGGACGTGAGAGCTGAGGATGACCGTGCGCTCTCCCGCCAGGCTGCGGATCAGATCCCGGATCTCTATGCGCTGCCTGGGATCGAGTCCTGAGGTGGGTTCGTCGAGAATCAAAATGGGCGGATCGCCCAGCAATGCCTGGGCCAGCCCTATGCGATGACGGTAGCCGAGGGAGCAGTTTCCTGTCAGACGGTGATAGACAGGACCGAGTTCCAGCTGCTCGACCACGTTGTCGACTTCTCGGGGTATGGTCTTTGGGTCAAGATCCTTCATCTCAGCCATGAAAGAGAGGAAGTGGGCCACGGTCATCTCCGGATACAGCGGCGAGTTTTCCGGCAGGTACCCGATCCGGCTCTTGGTCTCGAGGGGGTTTTCCAGCACATCGAACCCGTCCACACGGACGCTCCCCGAGGTCGGAGGTATGAAGCCGGTGATGATCCTCATGGTGGTGGTCTTGCCGGCGCCGTTGGGTCCGAGAAAGCCCAGGATCTCTCCCCTGGGAACGGAGAAGCTGAGTTCATTGACGGCCGAAGTATCGCCATACCGCTTGCTGACATTTTGCACTTCTACCATCTTCACACGCACATCCCCCCTGTCCGATGATCTGTCTCTTCAGATATCTATTATAGGGGTTTGAGACGCGCAAGAAGCTAAGAGAAGTTTAACTCGGCTTGATCGGAGGGGATGAATGCTCGAGACATATGCTCTTCGTCCCCAGCTTTTCCTGGTGTAGGGCCCTGTCGGCAGACTCAGGAGCTGGAGCTGTTTGTGATCCCCGGTCGCTCGCATATGCGAATCCCGCCGATGCGGTGTCCGCAGTGCTGTAAATCCCGTGGCACCCCTGGTTGAACAGAACTGGCAGTACGCCTGTTCCAACCGGGGGCGGACTGCGTGGTTCTCGGTTTCTCACGGCCCCCGCCGGAATTGCGCTGCATTTGCCCCAGTGAATGAGCACCATCAGGTTCAACAGACGGCGAAATGGACTCGAGCTCGCATTCGAAGGGGCAAGAACCTCAGAGGCGTCACGGCAAGCCCGACCAGGAGCGACCACTGCAGAAGCTTTGGCCACAGGACGCGCTGCATCCTCAGGTGCAGACGAAGCCCGGGATCACGTAGGTGTCCACAGTGCCTCTGGCGAACACGAGCAGCAGGCCTTGCGGATCAGCGAACATTCCGGGGTCTCCTTTGCAGTTGCAATCTTCTTTCAGTATCGGGCATGCTGTTCACTGTCTGCATGCCCCGGCCTCGGGAACATTTGGGCAGAGGGGGCTGGCAGGAATCACCGCAGACGTGGCCAAGTATACACAGGCGGAAAGGATCCGTTTTCCTATGCGCTGCCGGCACTGGAAGTGTGCGGGCTGCACAGACATTGACCGGTTGTGGTGTGAGAACCTGTTTTTGATGGGCCCCTTGCTCAGTATCTGGATCCAGCGGAGTTAGATTGGCATCTCGATCTGTTGAGCTGCGGGACACTGCCTGGCGGGTTTGTCCCCTGGGCCTGCGTGAGGGGACCGGGATGATCCCTGATCTGGTCTGTTGCGCCGGGGCCGGGTGTCGGGCGGTTTCAACATCGCAGCCTGTCTTCTGTCACGCAGAACCTGTCAGGAGGAATATGCCTGTGTCACCTTTTAGAAGCAGAGCCACCACTTCAGTGTTCAGGGCTGTCCTGCTCAGCATAAGCCTGGCGGCATTGGTGCTGACGGGCTGGACCTTCAGTCGGTGGATTGTCTCGTATCAGAATGTCGGCGGATTTGACATGGAGTTCTCCTCCGTTCGCCAGACAGCTGACTCCAGCTGTTTTGACGTGGAGGTTTCTCTCATCAACGGTGGCCAGATCCCGATCTGGGTGGAGAATCTCTCCATGCGCCTGCATTGGGGAGGTCGGTTGATTGCCTCCAGGACCTGGCAGCCCGATGATCCGGTCATCCCCCCGGGAGAGAGGGTATCGATCCGTTTCACCTTCCTGTCTGAACTGGCCGAGGGCCGGTTTCCCTGGGGTGAGGGATCTGCTGAGCCAGAGGGCTGGTCATTGAACGCGTACGTGGACCTGAGGCACCAAATGCGAAGGGGCAGCTTTCGTACCAGGAGGGAGGTCGGCCTTGAACAGCAATGATGAATCGCCCAAGTGTCGTGAGGCAGAGCGAAAACCGATGGACCCTTTTTTGACCGTCACCCTTTGCACCGTATTGATATACCTGATCGTTGGCTCCAGCGAGGAGTTTGCTGCCTTCACTCCCGTCGCCACGGGTCCGGTGGCCCTCTATGCTGTCGCCCTGGTCTTCGGCTCCGCCACGGGCTGGTTCGCCGTGAGCCTGGGTGAGGGTACCCTCAGACTCGCAGTGCTCATCATCGTTCCCTGCCTGGCTTACGGCGTCGCCCGGGTGTGGCTGCCGGTGTATGTGCTGAACGGGAGTGAGCTGATCAATGTTCTGAGCTTCATGGCCTTTCAAAGGGTAACGTTGTACTTCCTGGCGTTGAGTGTCATGGGATCTGCCGGCATGGTCCTGGGGATGATGCTCCGAACCTGGATCTAATGCAGGTGGTCATCGGAGGATTGCCCGTTGGCGACCGAGAGTTCTCCTGCGTTGATTCGCGCGCAGCATACATGGTAAGGTGAAGACTGGAGATTACGGAAATACCCGCAAAGCCTGCGCATCGCTGCCAGTGAGATGGGGTGCAACCTGGTATCCTGAGAAGGGGGAAGCAGATGAGTCTTGATCCAAAGAAACATGAAGACTGGGAAATTGCCGAAGAAGCAGAGTCGCGCATGAAGACGGTTTCCCAGCTGGCAGAGGAGCTGGGACTGGAGGAAGAAGAGCTGTTGCCCCACGGCCACTATGTGGCCAAGGTTGACTACAAGGCGATTCTGGAGCGCCTCGCTGACGTGCCTGATGGCAAGTACATAGATGTGACGGCCATAACCCCCACCCCCCTCGGGGAGGGCAAGTCCACAACAACGATGGGTCTTACCCAGGGAATGGGATTGCGAGGCAAGAAGGTCATAGCCACAATCCGTCAGCCCTCGGGCGGTCCCACAATGAACATAAAGGGTTCTGCTGCCGGTGGGGGCCTGGCCCAGTGCATCCCGCTGACTCCCTTCTCTCTTGGGCTCACCGGGGACATCAACGCAATAATGAATGCACACAATCTGGCCATGGTCTCTGTCACCGCCCGCCTGCAGCATGAGTTTAACTACGGTGACAAGTTCCTCGGACGCCGCAACCTCAAGCGTTTGAACATTGATCCCCGCAATGTGGAGATGAAATGGATCATCGACTTCTGTGCCCAGGCGCTGCGAGACATCGTCATCGGCCTCGGCGGCAAGATGGACGGTTTCATGATGAGGTCCGGTTTTGCCATTGCCGTCTCATCCGAGGTCATGGCCATACTGTCCGTTGCCAGGGATCTGAAGGATATGAGGGAACGCATGGGCCGCATCGTGGTGGCGAATGACAAGAGGGGCAATCCCGTCACTACCGCGGATCTGGAGGTAGACGGGGCCATGACGGCCTGGATGGTCGATGCAATCAACCCCAACCTCATGCAGACCCTGGAGGGACAGCCGGTTTTCGTGCACGCGGGTCCCTTTGCCAACATCGCCATCGGGCAGTCATCGATTGTCGCTGACCGTGTGGCTCTCAAGCTGGGCGACTACGTGATCACGGAGTCGGGCTTCGGTGCTGACATTGGCTTCGAGAAGTTCTGGAACCTCAAGTGCCGCATGTCGGGTCTGACGCCTCATGCAGCCGTGCTGGTCGCCACGATACGCGCTCTCAAGGCTCACGGCGGCGCTCCCACCCCGGTGCCCGGAAAGCCCTTGGATTCCTCCTACACGGAGGAGCGGGTTGAGTGGGTGGAGAAGGGTTGCGACAACCTCCTTCACTGCATTGACATAATCAAGAAGTCGGGTGTCAACCCCGTGGTCTGCATCAACGTCTTCCACACCGACACCGACAACGAGATCAAGGCAGTGCGCCGAATTGTCGAGGAGGCTGGAGCCAGGGTCGCAGAGTCCCGTCACTGGGAGTATGGCGGCGAGGGTGCCCTGGAGCTGGCCGATGCTGTCGTCGAGGCCTGTGAGGAACCCAATGACTTCAAGTTCCTTTACGAGCTCGACACACCTCTCAGGGAGCGCATCGAACTGATCGCCACCGAGGTATACGGTGCCGATGGCGTGGAATACTCTGCCGAGGCTCTGGAAAAGGCCAGGAGGATGGAGAAGGACCCGGATATGCTGCAGCTGGGCACCTGCATGGTGAAGACACACCTGAGTCTCTCCGACAATCCCAATCTCAAGGGTGTTCCCGAGGGTTGGAATCTCTACATCAGGGACATCCTGACCTACAAGGGCGCCGGTTTTGTGGTTCCAGTCGCAGGAGCCATCAGCCTGATGCCCGGTACCGGCTCCAACCCGGCCTTCCGCAGGGTTGATGTTGATGTGGATACGGGCAAGGTTCGGGGTCTGTTCTAGCGACAGCCAGAGACGGCCTGCCAGGCCCCCATCTCCCCGGGATGGGGGCCTTTTTGGTGGGCCCTACATGAATGCCTGTCCGCCAGGGTTCACCACGGTGTTCGGTGGAGGCACCCACGGGCACCTGTTGCTTCAATGATCCCCTCAGCCGTCAGAACGTCATCAGCCTCATCTATGACGGCCACCCCCTCCAAAGAAGCACCTGGCTGGAGCCACCAGTACGTAATCATCGAGTTGCCCATGGCCACAGGTGTGCCCTCGGGTGTATGTCGCGACTGCCGTCAACGAGCGGGTTGAAAAGCTCAACAGTCGCAGGCTCGGATCTGCTGGGTGAAGGTGGAAGAGCACTGTGACCGATCACGGTCGGCCGGGGGCAGCGGGTGAACGGGGAGCGCCAGAAGGCTTCAGGACGCATCCGATGCCGCCCGGTGTCTGTTTCTGACATGCAGCCACTTTGCCAGTACGCCGTGCTCCGGTGCAAGTAAGAATGTCAAAAAGAACAGTCCCGTGGACACCAGGACAATGGTCCCGCCTGAGGCCAGGTTGAATATGAAAGACAGATACAGTCCAACTACAGATGAAAAGATGCCACTGGCGGCAGCGATCAGCATCATGCGGGAGAGGTCATTTGCCAGCAGGTAGGCGGTGGCCCCGGGAGTGACCAGCATGGCGACCACCAGGATGATCCCGACCGTTTCGAGGCTGGCCACTATGGTCAGCGTCAGCAGAAACATCAGTCCATAATGAACTGCGGCTGTGTTCATCCCCTGGACGCTGGCCTGCACTGGATCGAAGGAGTACAAAAGAAACTCCTTGTAGTACAGAAGGACGGCAGACACGGTCAGGAGCCCGGCAAGTAGCGTCAGGAGAAGGGCCGGCATGCGAACGCCGAGCACATTTCCGAAGAGAATGTGCATCAGGTGGGTTGAGGTCGCGATCTGACTGATGATCACAATGCCCAGGGCAAAGGATCCTGTGAGCATCAGTCCCATGGCCGCATCTTCCTTGATCCGGGTGTTGCGCTCGATCACACCGATTCCCATGGCCGTCGCCACGCCCGCTATCAGGGCGCCCACAAAGAGGGGCCAGCCCAGCAGGTGGGCCACGGCGACCCCTGGCAGGACTGCATGAGAGATGGTGTCACCCAGCAGCGACCACCTCTTCAGCACCACGTAGCAGGACAGGATTCCGCAGACGCATCCCACCAGGAGGGCCGTCAGCAGGGCTCTCTGCATGAAGGGGAACTGAAAGGGCTCGGATAGGGCCGGGGGAAGCAGATTGACCATCACCATTATTGCTGTGATCAGGGTATTGACAATGGCTGTGCCCATTTCGTAGAGAAGGCTCGACACCGTTGACGGGAGGCCTATTGTCAGATCCAGACCGGCATGGGTGGGGTACATGATGCTGACTGACACCGCCCTGACCTCCCCGCCGGAAACACCGGATCATCCATCAGGTGAGTTCCAGTACCTGAAGTAGGTGCGTGCGATCCCGTCATGGGTCAATACCTCCCCGGGTGGACCGCTGGCAATCACCGATCGGTTGATCAGCACGACTCTGTCGGCATGACGCCTGGTGCTTCCCAGGTCGTGGGTGATCAGAATCACACTCCGCCCCTCATCACGAAGCCGGCCCAGCACGTCGAAAATCAGACCCTCTGATCTTTCGTCTACGCCGACCAGGGGCTCATCCAACAGATACAGCAGTGCGTCCTGGGCCAGGGCCCGGGCCAGAAAGACCCTCTTTTTCTGCCCCCCGGACAGGCTTCCGATGGGGCGGTCGCGGTGTGACAACATGTCGACGGTCTCCAGTGCCTCATGAACCGAGGTGGCGTGTTCGCTTCCCGCCCATCTGGGTGGAACAAAGCGCCGCCAGCGACTCGCGTTACTCATCAAGCCGTATCGTCCTCCGAGGACCACGTCCCAGACACATATGGGATAGTCCCAGTCAACCTGTTCATGCTGGGGCACGTAGGCGATCCTGTTTTCGCGGAGCTGGGAGTGGACTGACCTGCCGAAGACCAGAATGTCGCCCGCCAGTGGACGTTTCAGTCCCATGGCGAGGCTGAGGAAGGTGGACTTGCCTGCGCCGTTCGGACCGAGTATGACGATGATCTCACCCGGAGGAAGCTCCAGGTTGACATTGACCAGGACGGGGGGGCCGTCATAGGCAGCCGCGAGGTCTGTCGCGCGGATGGCCGCGGGCTCCCCCGGGAGTGGGTCCCGTTTCACCTCCAGGCTCGGCGGCGGGGGGCTCTTGACCCTTTCAGGGAGGGTGGTCAGTGCCAGGCTTTCTTCAAAACTGGTCATCGCAGCATCATCCTCCAAAGGACTATCGGCTGCCGGTGAGCACACGCACTATCAGCCGGGCATTGGCACGCATCATATCGACATAGGTCTCGGCGGAAGTGTCCGCCCCGCCAACAGAGTCCACGTACAAGGGACCAGCAACAGGGATCCCGGTGTCCTCGGAGACACTCAGGACGTAGCGGTCCGAACCGGTGCTTTCCCAGAAGATCGCCCTGGGTCGGCGTGATTCAATCACCTGCATGATGCGCAGCATCTGCTGAGGTGTTCCCTCTTCCTCGGTGTTCGTCCCCCAGATGCCATCGTGGGTGAATCCGTACGCATCGGCGAGGTAGATGAACGCGGCCTCGGTGGTGATCAACAGGCGGTCCTCGGGGGGGATGCCCGAAAATGAGGCCGACAGTTCGCCGTGCAGCGACCGGAGCTCCTCCAGGTACTGGGCGGCATTTTCTCGATACTCAGAGGCTCCGGAGGGATCAACGTCGGAGAGCACAGCAGAGAGGGTCTGCACATAGGCAGCTGCACCTTCAGGGTGCATCCAGATGTGTGGGTCGGGTTCACCGGCGAGATCTCCGGTGGCAATCGGCAGGGTGGGGTAGTCGCAGCTCTCACCCAGTCCAACTACCGGTACGCCGGACCGAACACTCCCTCTGACCTGATCCATCCACTGTTCGAGATTCAGCCCGTTGTACAGGACCACGTCCGCCTCTTGCAGGTCGGTGAAGTTGCGGGGACTCAGCTCCCGCTCGTGCACCTCTGCACCCACGGGCGTT
>PWUC01000081.1 GCA_003562655.1 Clostridia bacterium | reverse complement strand
TGCATCCTACAGAAAATGCGGCGGCATTTCTTTCTGAATACCTGCCTCGGCTGCACGACATGGGACTTACGGCCCGAAGCTGCAGTGACACTTTGAACCGGGTACCAGCCCCTGCTGCCGGGCTGGACGAAGTGTTTGAACAGATGAGACTGTGCCCTGAATGACCACATGGAGGGAGGTCTATCCCCTTGGAGTCCATACCCACTGAATTCTTCGACGTCAACACCCTCAACACAGTGGCAGGCGCTGCCCTCGCCGTGTACCTGGTTGTGCGGTTCACCAAGCCCCTGTTCAAGGCCCACCTGCCCGCCTGGACCGTCCGGGTGTATACCCTGCTGCTGTCCTGGGCGGTCCTGGCCTTTGCTCGCACGGTCTGCACAGGACTGGAGCCCCGAACCCTCGGGCTGACCATACTGGACGGCTTCATTGTTGCCTTCACAGCCATGGGGCTACACGAGAACATCAGCGACCCCAGAGCCCTGAAGGCATTCACCAGGGAGAAGTGGTAGGTGAGACAGGGTTCGACGCAGTGGTCCTCTCATCGCTGCACAGCATGTGGGCAGGACCGGTCACGTCCAAGCGAGGATGCCGGGATGCAGCTGCCATCTCCGTCAGGCTAGCCATGCCCAGTGGAGGCGGAGGCAGCTGCGCCCTTCCCCAACCTTCACCGGACACGGTAGACGGTTTCCTGTTTGTAGTCCATGATCACCCGCACATAGCCGCGGAGCATGTCGTCAACTTCCGGATCACCGGTGTCAACTGAGAGGGGTCTGCGGTCCAGGGAGAGGATCTTGCCCTTCGTCGCCAGCACCCACAGGTTCTGCACCCCAACGGTTCTGATGACCTCAGCACTCATCTGCTGGTTGCCCCGCCCGAAAATGAACCCCTGGCCACCGATGGGAGTGACCACAATGTGGGCCCGCTCATCCCTCACCACCCTCAGCAGCTGGGATTCGTTCGCATCAGCGACCACCAGGCTGCCATCCCGGACGACATCGACTCCCAGCAGTGAGTTGTCCAGTTCCAGATGCTCCATGACTGCCCTCGTCGTCGTACCCGGGCCGATCAGGTAGCAGACCTCCTCCTCCATCATCTCAACAGAATATGCCGCCATGCCCTCAAGGGCGACTCCCTCGTCAGTCGCAGTCCCCGACTTCAGGTTCTGCATCAACGGACTCTGGGGAACCCTGAGGTGACCGTACAGCCTGGCGGAGACCCTGCCCTCCCTGAAGGCCTCCTCATCGATGTCCATGACCTCCGCCTCCCTCACGGTGCAGGTCTCCCCCCGGAGAAACCCGAGGGCCAGGTCCCCTGCGGCCCAGGGATCCATGGCAAAGACCGCCGAATGCATCTTGACACCCGCCGGCACGCCAATCACAGGCACGCCATCTCCGACGGCGTTGTATATGTCTCGCGCCGTGCCATCTCCTCCGCCGAACAGCAGGAGGTCGATTCCCCTGCGCAGCATCTGCTCAGCCGCCCGCTCCGTGTCCTCTGGCGTCGTCTCCTCGTCCAGCACCATGTCCAGCACGTCAGCCTGAAAGCCTGCCGCCCGGACCTCCCTCTCTCCCATGGCACCGGGAGGGGTCATGAACTGTATGTGGTCACTGAGGTCCGTCAGCCTTCCAAGGGCCTGGACAACCCGTCCCGGCGCAACAGGTTGGGCTCCCAGTTCCCTGGCTCTCTCGAGGGCCTCACGACCGTCCGTGCCCTTCAACCCCACCTTCCCGCCCATTCCAGCTACGGGGTTGACGATAACTCCCACAACACGGGTCATCGAAGTCAGCTCCCCATCCCTTCATCTCTGCCCCTAGGGGCGACCATCCCCTGCCTACACAGGACGTCTCCAATCCGCGGAGGCATCCACCCCTCTGGCTTCAGGATCTTGCCGTCTGCTCTCACCCTGCCTCCCTCCTTGGTCATGTTGGCCCGGTGGACCTCCTCGAAAACGGGGCGAATGTCGATTCCAAAGGCAATCGCCGTCCCGTACGTGACATAAAGAAGGTCAGCCAGAGCATCGGCCACGTCAATCACGTCCCGCCCCGCAATGGATTTCTCCAGCTCATCGAGCTCCTCCCTGATCAACCGGATTCTCAGGGCGATCGCGTCTTCGTCGGGTAGACCCGGGGTGTTGCCTACCCGGGCATCGAATTTACTGTGAAACTCCAGCACCGCCTCATAAGGATCGAAACTGCAGGACAACCTGACCCCTCCTCCGTAGGATAGCCGAGCAACTCATGCAAGACTATATTCTGTGCCGCTCTGCCGCTTCCCTGCGGGGCGAGGCGGATCCCCGAATGCAACAAGGGTTTTGAGGATCACGCCAAGAACCTGTACACAGATGAATGAAGAAATGCCAGCAGTGGAGAGCGGGTACCTGACAGGCCCGGTAGAAATGGAGATTGAATGGGCAATCACCCTGGTACCGGTCCGGGCCTCCCGGTCAGCCTGGGGAAGCGAGGGGCAGGTGCCCCTCCATGTATAAAGCGGGGTCAGCCGCTGACACCTGGCCGTGAGCTCCACCACGACCGCCGGAGAACACGCCGACTCGGTGCAACTCGAGATACTGCCTGGCATCTGTCATGAGGAGGGAGAGAAGCTTATGACCGATCCGAGAGAGGGATACAAAAGATACCTGTGGGCGCCGTTCACCCAGATGGGAGACATCGACGAGGAAATTGAGCCCCTGGTCATCGTGACCGGGGAGGGCGCCCGGGTCACGGATAGTCAGGGCAAGGAGTACATCGACGGGCATGCCGCCCTGTGGCTGGCAAATGTCGGCTTCGGCCGGCAGGAAATCGTAGACGCGGCCTCGGAACAGCTCCGGCGGCTCAGTTACTTCCCGTCCTTTGCAGGCATGGCCAATGACGTGGCTGTGACCCTGGCCGAACGCCTGGTGGCCATGACGGAACTGGAGGGAATGAACAGAGTCTTCTTCTCCTCGGGCGGCTCAGAGGCTGTTGAGACCGCACTGAAGATGGCGAGGCAGTACTGGCGTTTGAACGGACAGGACCGCAGGTACAAGATCATCTCCCGCAGGAAAGCCTACCACGGCGTGACAATGGGAGCCCTCGCCGCCACCGGGCTCGTAGGCAACCGGCGTCTCTTTGAGCCCATGGTACCCGGATTCCGGCACATCGAAGCTCCTCACTGCTATCACTGCCCCTACGGGTTGGAAAGAAACACCTGCGATCTGGTCTGTGCAAGGGAGCTGGAGCGCACCATTCAGTTCGAAGGTCCCGATACGGTTGCAGCCTTCATTGGCGAGCCGGTCATGGGTGCAGGGGGCGTCATCGTACCGCCCGACGGGTACTGGCAGGAGATCGAGCGGATATGCAGAAAATATGATGTCCTGCTCATCGCTGACGAGGTCATAACCGGATTCGGTCGAACCGGCGAGATGTTTGCCTGTCGTCACTGGGGTGTAAAGCCTGACATCTTTGTCTTCGCCAAGGCCCTGACTTCAGGCTACCTACCCCTCGGGGCAACCCTGACCGGGGAGGAGATATTCCAGGTTTGCCTGGGCAAACATGGAGAGGGACGAGAGTTCCGCCACGGCAACACCTACTCCGGCCACCCTGCAGGCTGCGCAGCAGCCATGGCCAACATCGATATCATCGAGAGGGAAGACCTTGTGACCAGATCCAGAGAGAACGGAGAGTACCTGCTCGAACGACTGCGCGAGCTGGAGGAGCTCCCTGTGGTCGGAGATGTCGACGGGCTCGGCCTGATGGCCAGGGTAGAGCTGGTGCAGGAAGATGGCAGACCCTTCCCGCCTGAAGATGTGGTGGGCCTTGGCGTGGCCCGTCAGATGATGAGACGAGGGATAATCCTCCGCGCCCTGGGTGACGTCATCAGCTTCTCCCCTCCCCTGGTGATCGACCGGTCGGAAATTGATTCGATGGTGGATGTACTGGCGGAGATACTCAAGACTCTATAGCGGTTCCGGGGGTGGCTGAACGTTCGGCCACCCCCTCAACTCTATGGCATCTCGCTAACCAGGCCCCTCCCGGTTGCGGTCAAAGATGTCGATCGTGACTCGTTCAGAAAGTTGACACGAAGGTCAGTATCAGATAGACTGTTCTTGCTCGGGCGCGTAGCTCAGTGGCAAGAGCGCGTGACTCACATTCACGAGGTCGTAGGTTCAATCCCTACCGCGCCCACACC
>PWUC01000257.1 GCA_003562655.1 Clostridia bacterium | reverse complement strand
GCGTGGCTCAGAACGGACAGTGACAGGTTTGCTGCCCGAATCCCCTCCCGGCGGGATGTTCACCGTCTTCTTCAGGGCAGACTATTGAGGGGTATCGGGCAGGGATGACGGGAGATTCGGACCCTGGTCAGATCGAGTGTGGGGGCACGGTGGACTCATCTGGATTCAGGAAGGGGAGGTGAACCTCATGCAGCGGAAGTGGTTGATCAGCCTCGTTGTGGTGCTTGTGTTGGGGTCTGTGTTTCTGCTCTGGCGATGGCAGGCGGATCGCGATGTATATGAGGAGCAGATCGCCCGGCTGAAGGATGAGAACCTGGAGCTGCGACAGCGGCTCGAGGCCCTGGAGGAGGATCCCGACGAAGAGCCAGACGGGGAGGGTGATGCGCCCAGACCGATGTGGTCGCTGGAAGCTCTCGAGCATCACCCCCAGGTGGAGCAGATGAAGGTCCGGGGAGAGGAGGCAGGTTACTCGCCGGGAAGCACGGTGTGGCAGCCCGCGGTCCTGGAGATCCCGCCACAGATGGCCGAGGCTGCAGCCTCGGCATACGAAGATCCGGGATCTCTGTTGATGGACCTGGCTGAAACCCTGCGTTTTCATCAGAGCCTGGGACGGGACGTGTGGGAGTTGACCAGTAGAGTGTTCATCGACGGCGAGGAGGCCGTGGGCATAATCATGTTCTGGGGCTTCAAGGATGATTCTGTGGCCGGCACGGACTACCGGGTGCACATGGAGCTCGAGGGGGGCCGGTGGTTCATCACCGCCACCGAGCAGCGCCATCACTGCTGGAGAGGTCTCACCGAGGACCAGATCATGTGTCTGTAGTGTCGCTGCAGGGAAAGAAAGGGCGTCCGGCTGGGGCGCCGGACGCCGGGACTATCCACCTGAGAATCGGTGGGTGAGGATCAACTCATCGTTGTCCTGCAGGGGCGTCTCCTTCCCCTGCATCAGCTGAACGCTCTGGGTCCGACCGCGTCTTCGAAGGAATACCAGGTATCCCTCGATCGCTTCGGCTGCACCCGGAGTGGTCTTGTCCTCAACGTTCTGGACCAGGACCCCCAGGGCATCCGCCACCGTGGCGCCGGTGGGCAGTTCAACAGTTAGATGGCGGGCCCCGAGAGTCATGCGCAGAAGCCCCATCAGCTGAAATCGAATCTGCACAGCGGTGACCTCCCAGGCTATTCGAGGGCGAAGCCCTTGTCCAGGAGCTCCTTCCTGACATGTCCCAGCCCCAGCTCGTCCAGCAGTTGGCGGGTGGGCCAGCCCCGCTGCAGGTCCCACCCCCGGTCGGTGTAGTACTCATCCAACATGGGTTCCAGTTCGAAGACCAGCCCGGCCGAGGGACCGCACTCCTCGGGGAGGGGCTCCGAGAGAAAACGCTCGGGGAGCCTATCGTCTTTGCGTTCAATGCCCTCCCGCACGCAGAAGGCCCTCTCCACGTTGATGATGCGCTCGCCCGCCCTTCTCAACTCGGCCTCGGTCAGGTCCCATCCGGTGACGGCGTTGAGAAACTCGGCCGCCGCATCCAGGGGCAGGGCCTCCATGCACACCGCCGTGTTCTTGCACACGTTCAGGCTGTCGATGATGGCATGCCATTCCTCGAAGTGCCGGACCAGCTTGCCCTTGCCCTCATACTCTCCCGGAAAGGCCGCCTTGGGCGTGCCGTAGCGGCGGATGCTCTCGTCCTCGTCCTCGCTCATCTCGAAGAAGGGCTCCGCCCGCAGGTGGTCGCCGCCCCGGCTGGACACACAGTATCCCAGGCCGTATCCCTTGAGACCGCGGGGATCGCCCTGGATGATCTCCAGGCCCTTGACGTGCATGGCATAGGGTTCCGCCTCGGGACCGATCTGTTCAGCGGCTCTCTTGCTGCCCTCGCGGAGCAGTTTCCCCACCCCCTCCTGGTGGGCGATCCTGTCGATGAGGGTCAGCATGGTCTCGGCGTTGCCCCAGGACAGATCGAGTCCGTCGACGTCCTCGCTGCTGATGATCCCCCGCTCGTTGAGTTCCATGAGCATCGCGATGCACTCTCCTACGGTCAGGGCATCCATGCCGTAGCGGTTGCACCTGTCCACGGCCTCGAGGGCGGCCCCGAGGTCATCGTTGTAGACCCGGGCGGTGAACACCCCGAGGGGCTCGAACTCGGGGCCCTCCCCGTACAGCCCCTCGTGGGGACCCTCCCGGACGATGAACCACCGGCTGCAGGGGGCGGTGCAGGCGAAGCAGGCTCTGTTTTTGACATTGAACTCCTCGGCCAGCCGCTCCCCGCTGACCCGGTCCGCTGCGGGGAAGTACCCGGTCATGAAGTGCTTCGTCACCAGGATGCCTATGGCGTTGAGAGAGGTGACCAGCCGGGTGGTTCCCATGATCCCGCGTGAGATGTAGTCCGGGTGTTGGAAGATCCTCCGGTCGAGTTCCTCCAGAAGCTCACGGAACCTCCCGGGATCGGCCACCTGTACGGGCTTGTGTCCCCGGACGGCGACGGCCTTGACGTTCTTGGAGGCCAGCACCGTCCCGATTCCCGTCCGGGCCGCCGCCCGGACCAGGTTGGCGAAGATCCCGGCATAGGTGACGCCGTTTTCGGCCGCCTGCCCCACGCAGGCGATCTGTACGTCGGGGTCGCCCAGCTCCTCCCGGATCATCACATGGGTCTGCCAGACGTCGGTTCCCCACAGGTGCTCCGCCGGGCGCAGCTCCACCGAGTCGTCCTCGATGAAGATGTACACCGGCGTCTCGGACCGGCCCTCTATGATGATCTGGTCCCAGCCGGCGAAGCGCATCTCGGAGCCGAAGAATCCCCCGGCGTTGGAGTCGCCCACCAGTCCCGTCTGGGGGGACTTGGCACTGACGTTGAACCGGGTCCCGGGCACCAGGGTGCCGTCGAGGAGGCCGGTTCCGAAGATGACCTTGTTCTCCGGGCCGAGAGGATCTGTGTCCTCGGAGAGTTCATCGAAGAGCCTCGCCATGTTCAGGCCCCGGGAGCCTATGTAGCGACGGAAGGTCTCCTCGGGGATTTCCTCAATCCGGTGGGTGCCGTCCGTGGCGTTTATGCGCAGCAGTCTTCCGGTGTATGGACGGGTCATTGGGGTCCCTCCCCTCCGGCGCTGGACCGGACCGTCGCCAGGTCGACCCGTCTGCGGGCCAGGTCCCTGCCGGGTTTTTCGAACCTTATAGCTCCGACCACGCAGCGCTTCACGCAGGCGGGCTCGCCGCCGCAGAGATCGCAGATCAGCGGCATCTCTGTCTCGGGATGGTAGGCGATGGCCAGGTGGGGACAGGCCCCTGCGCAGAGGCCGCATCCCGTGCAGCGACTCTCATCCACCGTGATGTGCCCATCATCACGGTCACGCCCGAGGGCCCCGGTCGGGCAGGCGTCGATGCACGCCGGCCTGCGGCACAGCTGGCATACCATCGGGACATCGATGCCGGCCTCCTCCCTCTTGGCCACCCGGATCCGGGCCAGCTCGGAGCTGAACATGTCGGTGTGGGCGAAGGAGCAGGCCATCTCACAGGCCCGGCATCCCGTGCAGACTGCCGAGTTTACGGTGATCCTTTTCAATACACTCACCTCCAGGAACAGGTTAAATCAGCGCATCCCGGGGCTGCTCCCCGGGCCATGGTCCCACCTACTTCGTTTCTTTGTCGAGTGTCCCATTTCCTGCGGAGGTTGTCCCGGGGACCGGGCAATGAATGTGGAAGCGGTGGAGATGCCTCTCTATTTTACCTTCCCCACTTGCAAAAATTGTCCTCTAGTGGTCATTGACAGGGTTGCTCCCAGTAATTATACTGGTCCCAATACCTAAATAGATGATCGATGATCGGGAGGAGTAAGTTGCATCAGTTCATCTTCAGAGAGCCGGCGGCAGGTGTGAAGCCGGTGATGGACCGCAACCCAATGGGCCCGTGAGATGCACAGGGAAATCCCCCGGGAAAGTATCTGCTGCCGGTAGTCCCCGTTAAGAGGACCAGGGTATAGCCGCCGTCTCGCGACGCCGGTCGTACCTGGTGAGTTGGACCCAACTGTTGGGTCTACTGAGGTGGCACCGCGAAAACGGTCTTTCGTCCTGAGACGAGAGGCCTTTTTTTGTTCCCAGAACCCCGGCGGGTTGAGGCGTTGACGAGGTCAGTTTTCGTATCACATGAGGGGGAAGACGTGATGAACTGGGCGGCCATAGAAAACGAAGCAGAGGAGCTCCTGGTGGACCTGGTCCGGGCTGATACCACCAACCCTCCCGGCAACGAGGTCGAGGCGGCGCGGGTTCTGATCCGCTACTTCGAGCAGCACGGCGTGCCGTACCGGGTCATCGAGGCCGAGGAGGGCAGAACCAACGTGGTGGCCGAAAGGGGCGAGGGCTCCCTGCCGCCATTGTATCTGGTGTCCCACCTGGACGTGGTGGGGCCGGGGGACGGGCAGTGGACGAGGGATCCCTTCGGCGGCGAGATCGCAGGCGACGAGATCTGGGGCCGGGGAACCGTTGACACCAAGCAGGTCACCGCCATGCATGCGGTGACGCTGGCCCTTCTCACCAGGAGGGGAGGCCATCTCCGGCGACGACTGGTCTTTGTGGCCACAGCCGACGAGGAACGCGGCAGCCGCCTCGGAACACAGCATCTGATCCAGGTTCTTCCCGGGCTCTTCGCCCCGGGGTTTGCCCTCAACGAGGGGGGCGGCTTCTGCGTCGAGGTCCATGGGCGCCGCTTCTACCTGCTCGATTCGGCCCAGAAGGGCAGTGCCCAGTTCGTCATCCGGGCCGAGAGAAATCCCAGGGGGCATCCCGGGCACCAGGGTGGCCGTACGCCCATCCGCGAGGTGGTGCAGGCCCTGGGCCGCATCTACGAGCACCGGGGGCCGGTCTGTCTGGGCGAGACATCGGGTGAGCTCCTTTCCAGCGTGGCCGGGGCCCTCGGTGTGGATCTGCCGACCCCGGAGTGTGCATCAGGTGAACTGGACAGGGCCCTTTCAGAGATCATCTCCCGGGTCCATGACCCGGTCCTCAGGGCGTGCCTGAAAGATGCCGCGAGGACCACCTTCAGCCCCAACGTCATCGACGGGGGAACCGACGTGCGGAAGCCGCCGGTCAGCGCCGAGGCCGCCGGGACCTGCAGGATCCTCCCGGGGGTGAGCCGGGACCAGCTGCTGGCGGAAATTGAGACCACCCTGGCCGGTCTGGATGTGACGTGTCGCCTCGAGCATTTCAGTGCCGGCTACGATGCCGGGACGGACAATGAACTGGTCGGCGCCTGCCGGGAAGTGATCGAAGAGCTGGATCCCCGGGCCCGGGTTTTGCCCTTTTTCGCCATCGGCAGGACCGACAGCAGGCTGCTGTGGCCCGAGGGGATCAGGGGGTACGGCTTTGCGCCGGTGAGGGGACTCAGTGTTGAAGAGGCGGTGGCCAGGGCCCACGGCACCGATGAGCGGTTGCCGCGAGAGGGCCTGCGGTTCGGGGTCAGGGCCACCTACGCAGTGGCGGAGAAGATGTGTACGTGAATTCCGAAAGGAGTGACATTTCAGTGCGGCGTACCTCTCGTGGTCAGAGATTGCGGATAGTGGTCGCGGTGTGCCTATTTGTCCTTTCCGTTGCAGGTTGCCGGGCCGGCGAGCTGCCCGGTCCCGAGGTTGCGCCGCCCGCCGATGAGCCCGACGATGGGCCGCGGCAGGGCGGCACGGTGAGTATAGCGATTGCCAGCGATCCGGAGAACATGAACCCACTGATTCTTCCGACGGGCGTCGTTCGCCCCGTATTTGAGACAACATTCAATGCCCTGGTCAGGTCCAACGCCAGCATGGAGTGGGAGCCGGACCTGGCCACCTCGTGGACAGTGTCCGACGACAACCGCACCGTGACCTTCAACCTGCGCGATGACGTGAAGTTCCACGATGGACAGCCCTTCACGGCCCGGGATGTGGCCTTCACCCTCAGCAGCATGGCCCATCCAGCGTACATCGGCGGCCAGTTCGGTCACGTGCAGAACATCCTGGGCGCGCAGCAGTACCGCGACGGCGGGGCCGATGGTGTGGAGGGGATCGAGGTCATAGATGACCACACCATCGCCATCACTACGGTGGAGCCCGATGCCTCCATCTTCGTCACCGTCTCTCTGGGTGCCATCGGGGTGATCCCGGAGCACATCCTGGGTGATGTGCCCCACGATCAGTGGCAGGTGCACGAGTACAACCGTCAGCCCGTGGGAACGGGACCCTTCAGGTTTGTGCGCCGGGAGACCGACAGCTACATCATGCTCGAGGCATTCGAGGACCATTTCGGCGGGCGCCCCCTCATAGACCGGCTGGTGTGGAGAATCGGGGATGGGCGGGCCCAGATGGCCGCCTTCATGAACCAGGAGGTCGACGTCATCGGCGTTCCCACCGACGAGGTGGACATGGTCGAGAACCGTCCCTTTGCCAACGTGGTCGTTCACGACCGGCTGTCCTTCACCTACATCGGCATGAACAACCTGCACCCTGTCTTTGCCGAGACCCGGGTCCGCCAGGCCGTCGCGACGGCCCTGAACGCCGAGGAGATCACCCGGGCGGTGACCCACGGATATGGTGTTCCCATCACCGTTCCCACTTATCACGGTTCCTGGGCGTATCCGACGGATTTCGAGGGATGGCCCTACGACCCGCAACGGGCTGCCGAAATGCTCGATGAGGCGGGCTGGGTCCTCAACAGCCAGACGGGCGTGCGGGAAAAGGACGGGGTGGCCACGGAGGTTCGCTGGAACCATGCCGCCGGCGATGTGGCCGACCGGACCGCCGCGATGGTCCAGCAGGACCTGGAAGCGGTGGGATTCAAACTCGACATACAGGCGGTGGACTTCGCCACCATGACCCACTTCCTCATGCCGAGGGACTCACAGGGGGTGGGCCGGGCCCACACCGTTGACGATTTCCACATCTACACCCTGGGCCTGTCGGTGCGGGCTGATCCACAGCCCATTGAGCGGCAGTTTCACTCGGCGAATCTTTCGCCCCAGGGTCACAACTACGTCAGCTATTCCAACCCTCACGTGGATGAGCTCTTCGCCGAGGCAAGGCGCTCGCTGGACTTCGAGGAGCGCCAGGCGGTCTTTCAGGAGCTCTTCACCATCCTCGGGACGGAGGTTCCGTGGGTTCCGCTGTATTCGACGGTCCAGGCCAGTGCGGCCCACCAGAGGGTGCAGGGCTTTGACCCCAACGCCCTGGGCCAGGTGCACAACATCACCGAGTGGTGGCTGAAGGACGAATGATGTGACCTGCCCCCCGGGAGGCGTTCCCTCCCGGGGGCAGCACGAGGCCGGGACCAGCGAGAGGAGACGTCAATGGGTCCATATGTGGTGAGGCGGTTCATCCAGAGTGTTCCACTGCTGATCGGGATCACGATCATAACCTTCGGCATCATGCAGCTGGCCCCGGGAAACCCCCTGATGATGATGGTCAGCCCTGACACCAGTCCCGAGGACTACCTGAGGGTCCAGGAGCAGCTGGGGATGGACCGGCCCCTGCCCGTACAGTATCTGAGGTGGCTGGGCCAGGTGCTGCGGGGAAACCTGGGTTATGCCGTGCAGTCGGGGCGCCCGGTTGCGCAGCTGATCCTGGAGCGTCTGCCGGCGACGATGACCCTGAGCGCGTCGGCCCTCATCGTGAGCTACCTGCTTTCCATTCCCCTGGGCGTGATGTCGGCGCTGAAGCAGCACTCGGTGACCGACTACTGCCTGACCCTGTTCGCCTTTTGGGGCCTGTCCATCCCCAACTTCTTCTTCGGAGTGATCCTGGTCTACGTGTTCTCCTTGCGTCTGAACCTGCTTCCTACCTCGGGGCACACCTCGATCTACGAGGAGTTTACCGGCCTGGCGCTGATCCTCGACCGGATGCGCTACCTGGTCCTGCCCGTGCTGGCCCTGGCCCTGAGCGGCACTGCCAGCAACATGAGATACACCCGGTCGAGCATGCTGGATGTCCTGGGACAGGACTACATCCGCACCGCCCGGGCCAAGGGGCTTTCCGGTAGGGTGGTCATCTACAAGCACGCCCTGCGCAATGCCCTGCTGCCGATCATAACGGTTTTCGGCATGACGGTGCCCTTTTTGCTGGGCGGGTCCTTCATCATCGAGACCATTTTCGCGTGGCCGGGAATGGGCCGGCTCGGGGTCAGCGCCATATTTGCACGGGAGTACCCGATCCTCATGGGGCTGAACCTGCTGACCTCCAGTCTGGTGCTCTTTGGCAACCTCCTGGCCGATGTGTTGTATGCCCTGGCTGATCCCCGGATCCAGTACTCATGAGGGAGGGAAGACAACGATGAGAAGCGAAGGGATCTTCGAGGTCAGTTCCTCCTACGGACTCCGTCCGGTGTGGAGACGGTTTGCGAAGCATCGCCTCGCCTTCTGGGGCCTGGTTGTCGTGGGGCTGTTCTGCCTGGTGGCGCTTTTCGCCCCCCATATCGCTCCCCACGATCCGCACCGCACCTTTGTGCGGTCCGACAGATCCTATGCTGTGTGGGAACCTCCCTCCCCGCAGCACCTGCTGGGGACGGACAGCGTGGGCCGCGATGTTCTCAGCCGGTTGATCTTCGCCGGGAGGGTGTCCATGAGCGTGGGCGTCGTGGCCGTCTGCGTCTCCACGATTATAGGGGTCGTCCTGGGCAGCACCGCCGGTTTCTTCGGCGGCCCGGTGGACAGCCTGATCATGCGGTTCACCGACACCGTCATATGCTTCCCGGTGCTGTTTCTGGTGCTGATCGTGGCGACGATGGTGGGGCCCAGCATATACAACATCATGCTGGTCATCGGACTGATTTACTGGACCCGGACTTGTCGGCTGGTCAGGGCCGAGTTTCTGCGGCTGCGGGAGATGGAGTTCGCCGAGGCGGCCCGGGCCCTGGGCGCCGGGTCCCTGCGCACCATCTTCCGGCATCTGCTGCCCAATGCCCTGTCGCCGGTCATCGTGTCGGCGACCCTGCTGATCGCCCAGGCGATCCTGATTGAGGCCTCCCTCAGCTTCCTGGGGGCCGGGGTGCAGCAGCCGGTGGCCAGCTGGGGGAACATGCTGAACGAGGCCACGACTTACACGGTGCTGGCCATGCGACCGTGGCTGTGGGTTCCCCCGGGGCTGGCCATCATGCTGACGGTGCTGGCGGTCAATTTTATCGGCGATGGGCTGCGGGAGGCGCTGGATCCCCGCCAGAAGCCCTGACCGAGGGGAGAGGGAACGAATGTACGTATACACCGATGCCGAGATCGTGTCCGAGAAGTTGGAGCAGATGAGGGAGATGTTGAGGGACTTCGGCGCCGATGCCTGGTTCATCATGGATATGGAGGGACGCGATCCCTGTCTTTCCCTCCTGGTCGGGGGAGCGACCTCGGGGCGCAGCATCTATGCCTTCGGTGCCGACGGGAGTTCCCGGGCCCTGACCTCCTGGCCCGACGGGGGGCACGCGCGATCCCTGGGCGTCTTTGACGAGGTCATCACCACCGAGGGGCGGGGGCTGGACTCGGTGCTGCTGGAGCTCTACGAGAAAATGAAGCCTGGGAGGTTCCTGCTCAACTTCTCCGAGACCGACAGCCTCTGCGACGGCCTGAGCCACGGGTCCTTTTTGTGGCTGCAGCGGGTTCTCGGTCGCCAGGAGATGGAGAGGGCAGTCTCGAGCCAGCCGGTGCTGACGCAGCTGCGGGCCGTGAAGTCCGGGCGGGAAATGGACAGGATCCAGAGGGCCATCGATTTCAACCTGCAGATCTACGGGGAGGTGCGGGGACAGATCGCTTCAGGTATGACCGAGAGGAAGATCCAGAAGCTCTTCCGGGCGGCCATCGACCGCAGGGTACCCGGGGGCGTCATGCCGGAGGAGGGGCCCCTGGTCCTGCTGCCCAAGGCCGGGATGTCCCACCGCAAGCCCACGGATGCGGCGTTGGAGCCGGGAGATCTTCTGGTGTGCGACTTCACCCTGGGCTACCGCGGCTATCACTCGGACATTGCCCGGACCTTTTACCATCTCAGGCCGGGGGAGGACGGGGCCCCCGACGCTTACCGCGAGGCCTTCCAGTCGATCCGGGGCGCCATCGAAGCTGCCTTTTTTGGCATGAGGCCCGGCGTGCCTGGAAGCGAGGTGGACGGGTTGGCACGGGACTACCTGATCGAGCGGGGTTATCCCAGTGTGAAGCACTCCGTCGGCCACCAGATCGGGCAGAAGGTCCACGACGGCGGCACGGGGCTGCGGCCCCTGCGCGAGGGCGAGGAGCCCGCCTCGGCCGGCGTTCTCCAGGAGGGCGAGGTCTACACCCTGGAGCCCACCATCCTGGAAGGCGATCTGAGCATGATCACGGAGGAGAATGTGCGGGTGGGAGCCAGCGGTGGCGAGAAGCTGAACCCGTGGCAGCTGGATCTGTGGTACCTGGGATGAGGGTATGATGGCGGGCGGCTCCCGTGCAGCCGCCCGCGCGTTTTGTGCGAAGTCGCCGCAGCCACTGGCAGACCATTTCATCTCTGCAGGTAGTAGCTCCTGCGCTGAACGGCGCCCCGAATGCGCTGCTCCGCCAGCATCATGGCGGCTGCAAACGTTGTGATCTGCTCCTCTTCTGCCATGCGGAAGACCCGCGTGATGGTGCCCGCGATCTGCGCCACCTGGTGGTAGGCTCGCTCGCGATGATAGCCGATGAACTGGTGGGAGTTGTTGATGACGCCCCCGGCATTCATTATGAAGTCCACGGCATAGGCGATGCCCCTTTCACTGAGCATGGCGCTGTGGAGGGTTTCATCGGCCAGCTGGTTGTTGGCCGCGCCGGCAATGAGGCGGCACTTCAGACGGGGGATGGTGTTGTCATTCAGGATGCCGCCCAGGGCGCAGGGCGCGAAGATGTCCACGTCCTGGTCATAGATGGCCTCCACTTCCACCCTCTCCACCGGCAGCTGCTGGCGCAGCCGCTCTATGGCCGCCTCATTGATATCGCTGACCACCACATCTGCTCCAGCCTCCACCAGGTATTTTGCCAGCACCGATCCGATGCTGCCGACGCCCTGGATGGCCACCACCTTGCCCTTCAGATCCGGGTCTTCAAAGACTTCCTCTGCCGCCGCCCTGATACCCTCGAAGCAGCCGAAGGCGGTGGCCGCCGAGGTGCTGCCCCCGCCGCCGTAGGATTCGGGGAGTGCGACATTGTAGTTGGTCTCCCTGCGGACCACGATCATGTCGTTTTCGTCGGTGCCGATGTCCACCCCGGTGATGAAACGCCCGCCCAGTCCCTCGATCATGCGGCCGAAGGCCCGCAGCAGGTCTTCCGTCTTGTCCCTGTCGGGATCGCCGATGATGACCGCCTTGCCGCCGCCGAAATCGATGCCGCAGGCCGCGTTCTTCCAGGTCATGGCCCTGGCAAGCTTCAGTACGTCCTGCAGGGCATCCTCCTCGGTTTCATAGGGCATCATGCGCGTGCCGCCGAACCCCGGGCCCAGCGCCGTGTTGTGAAGGCAGATCAGCGCCCTGAGCCCCGAATGCCGGTCATACCCATGGACGATCTCCTCAAAATCCTCCTGCTGCATGATGTCGAACAGCGGCCTGGTCATCTCAGCATCCTCCCCATCCCTTGTTCAGGTGAACGTGGCTCGCCCCGGACCCGGATATTGTCGCCCTGTTTGATCTTTACGCTTGCGAGGAACACCCCTTTCCAACTTCGGCAGCTGGTGCGTCAAACCCTGCGGGGGGTCGCCGGGGACCTCATGAGGGTGCCACGGCGCGTACGCTGCAGGCCGTGCCGTCGCGGGGGACAGTGGCCGCCTGATCTGACCGCAGAGAAGGCGCCCGTAGAGGTTCGGGCATCGGCGCTGGCGGTGACCCGATCAGGCCGGGCCTGGCGTGAACCTGCCCATAGCAGTCGCGGTCGTAGCCCCGCATCGGGGCCGCAGGACAGCGGGGCCGGGTTGTTCCCCCTGATCCTGTGTGTTCATCCCGTGGGTGGGATCTGCGCTGTCCAGTCGGATCCCCTCTGTGGTCTGGCGAAAGGTCGACGGAGCCCGGCCCCTGCAGAGGGGGGTTGAGGCATGTCCAGCAACCCTGTATAGTGAGTACTGGATCGACGATGGAGTTTCGCTCCATCCAATGACATCTGAACATTCTCCGAGTCCTTGTTCCTAAGGCCCGTCCCGGGCTAGGGAACACTGACCGGTAAGGGTTCTTTGGGGAAACCCGGGGGCCTCCCGCGCTCGGAAAGGAGAATTGCTGTGGGACTGTGGACGTCATCTCCTTTTGGAGGTGGCGTTTTTGCATTGGGATGTGTGATTGCTGTCAGGAGCTGGGGGAGAGGGGACGCAAATGCCCAGGACACTGATCGCGGTTCTTTCCGGAGTTTTAACTCTGACGCTGCTGATGTCTGCCTGCGGTTCTGAGGAGCAGAGAGCGGGCCCGGACCACTATACAGGTGAAGATGATTCGATATTGGTCACTTGTGAGCGGTCAGGGGAGACGGAGTTCGGGGTTGCGGCATTGATGGAGATGGACCCGGTCACCGGTGATATTGTCAGGGAAACCGATGACGGGCGGGAGGAGTATGAGGTGAGGGGAGTCCCCTTCTCCGGGGTCCTCGCTTCTGTCGGCGGAAAACTCGAGGATCTGGACGGGATCCGCCTGGTCGCCGGGGACGGGTACTCGGTCAGCGTTCCCCGGGACATCGTGATCGGTGAGACCATCATCCTCGCCTACGAGATACGGGGAGAACCGCTGGACGAAAAGATCCGGCCCATCCGGGTCTTCATCCCCGGGCAGGAGAGCATGTACTGGGTCAGGAACCTGGTTGAGATCGAGCTGCTCTACCCCGAGGAGAGAAGCGCTGAGATCGAAAAGATCGTGTTCCTGGAGACCCGGGTTTTTGGGCTCGAGGTCGTCGATTATGAAGACGGGGATCTGGCCGTCAGGACGGCTGATCTTCTGGCCGGGATCGCTCCCTCGGATGCCGTGCACATGACCGCTGCTGATGGCTTCACCAAGGCGGAGGACTATGACATCTTCATCGACGCCTTCATCAAGGTCACCGGGGCGGACGCCCCGGCCTTCCGTTCCCCCGATCTGCCCCGGGGAATGCACGTCAGGGACCTGGTCTGGTTCTCCACCGGCAGCACAGCTCTTTTCTCAGTGACCAGGGGGTTGGAGGCCCTCGATCCTGTGTCTGTTGCAGGTGAAACCGGCGCGTCCCTGGTGGAGCTGGCGGGGGAGCTGGGCCTGGCAGCGGCCGAGACCTACCTTCTCGAGGCCGTCGACGGATACACGGTGGAGGTATCGCAGGGGGATCTGGATCTCGGGATCGTCTATGTGCGGGACAGCGGCGAGGTTGCGGCTGTCTTCGAGGGTCTTCCCAGGAGCACTGCGGTCAGGGGACTTCTGTCGCTGAAGGTGGTTGAATGATCATGACGCGGCGGCGCTCCCTTCTGGCCAGGTTCTCCATCTTCGACCTGATCGTTCTGTCCCTGATGGCCTGCCTCGGTATCGCCACCAAGCCCCTGGTCGTGCCCCTGGCCCACATAATCACCGGACCTCTGTTCATCCCCGGGGGGGCGGTTGCCGGGGGGTTCTACATGATGTGGATAGTGCTCGGGGCGGGGCTGGTGGGCAAGCTCGGCGCCGCCACCCTGATCGCGGCAGTGCAGGCCATAGTGGTCATGGCCATGGGCATGCTGGGGACCCACGGCATCATGAGCATCTTCACCTACATTCTCCCGGGGATCGCCGTCGACGCGGTATTCGTGGCGTGCCGCCAGCGGCGATTTGGTCTGGGGTGCTGTTTTGCCGCCGGCATCGCTGCCAATACCAGCGGCGCCCTGCTGGTGAACTTTGTCTTTTTCCGCCTGCCCCTCGTGCCCCTGGTGCTCAGTCTTTCTGCCGCAGCCCTCTCGGGAGGTGTGGGCGGCCTGATCGCCCACGGGGTGATGAGCCGTTTCAAGGACAGGATGGCCTGGTGACGGGACACTCGTTGGGAGGGACAGGGGTGAGTCATCGATTTCGCATGATCTTTCTGAGCATCGCTCTGGCCGCTGGACTGGCCGGGGCAGCCTTTTGGGGCCTGTCTCTTTCGGGAGACGACCCCGGGCCTTTCACCCTGGAGGTGCTGGGTGATGTGCAGAGCCCGCTGGTCCTGCGCGGCCTGGAACACGATCGATTCAGCATGGAGCCCCTTCGGCTGAGGGATCGTACTGTCAGGGCCGCGGCCCTGGGTGATCTCGTGGAGAGGGCGACTCCCCTCGCGGGCGACTTCGATCTTTTGCTGGTGGGTGATGACGGGCGAAGCGCCCTGATCTCCGGACGGGACCTGTCCGGCAGCCGGGTTGCCCTCAGCGGGGAATACGGCTGGGAGGCGGTCAACCGGCACCACCCGGTCAGCAGCAACGTCAAGCTGCTCCGGGAGATCGTGGTCATCGCGAGGGATCTTGCCCCGGGGGAGGGCATCGGCGTGATTGACACCGATTCCAACCTGCTCCGTCTCTCACCGGGACAGGCATACCAGGGGGGATACTCGGTCCTGCCGAGGTACGTGGGCAGTTCCTCGATCAGGGGCGATGCCGGAGAGTTTGAGGCCAGCATCTTCACCCGCGAGAGAACGGTCGACCTCGAGGGATTTGTCAACCTTTCCGGTCGGGATTCCGTGCTGGTGGTGGGGGCGAAGGGGGAAGTGCAGGGTCTGCGGCAGGACGGGCTGTTTCTGCTCGGCACAAACATCATCTCCTACGCAGCGGGCGACGAGGTGCTGATCCCGGAGGTCAGGGGCCTGGTCCTCGACGCTCCAGACCGGTTGATCACCGACGTCTACCGCGATGCTCACAGGTTCCTGCGACAGGATGAACGGGTGCTGCTCATCCTGCTGGACGGCCTGGGATACCACCAGTACCTGCAGGCAGCAGAAGGGGGGCATGCCCCCTTTCTCAGTTCCCTGCCCCGGCCGGACAGGGCCCTGGCAGCATACCCGCCGGTGACGCCGGTCAACTTCGCCGCAGCCGTCACCGGTGTGACCCCGGATGTGAGTGGGGTGTACGAAAGAGGGATCAGGAGTGCCCGGGTGCCGACGATCTTCGCGGCCTGCCTGGAGATGGGCAGGGAGGCGACGGCGGTCATGGGCCCCATCGGGGTGATCGAGCTGGAGATAGATCCGGTGCTGTGCGTTGACCACAATGGTGACGGCAGCACCGATGATGAGATCAGGGAGGCCGCCCTCGCCCGGGTTGCGGGGGGCTATGATCTGATCCT
>PWUC01000220.1 GCA_003562655.1 Clostridia bacterium | reverse complement strand
GGAAGTTGATTATGTGGCCGGTCTGGAAAACCCCTCGGAGTGTTTTCCCAACATCACCCGGTGGCTGGTCAAGCACGGTTACTCTGACGATGAGATCCGAAAAGTTCTGGGCGCCAACATCATGCGCGCCCTGGCCGAGGTATGGATCAGGTGAAGTCACTGCCTGGGCACAGGCTTCTGTGCCCAGGCCCCACACACCACCTTAGGCACCTCCCTGTACAGTGGGAAGTGAAGCAGCTGGCGTCACAGAATTGAGTCTTCGCCAGATGGGGTTTCAGCCGTTCGACGTTGTGAACACCTTCACATCGACGCGGCGATGTGCCTCACTCCAGCGGTGCGTGCATCCCCTCGCTCCCCTGCGAACACACTTCACTCGGATGACCTTGTGCGCCCTCGCCAGCAGCGGTCGCCTTTCTCTGTATGGATGAAGACGGGTCTGGAGGGCACTGTCGCCGATCTGCAAGGAGGCTTTTGCTGGTGTGGCATCGAAGGGTTTGGCGAATGACGAGAGGATGGTGATGCGTGTGGCAAGAGGCAGCTCAACTTACGGTCTTGCCGTGGCATTGGTGGGAATCGACCCTCCCATATGGCGGCAGGTGAGAGTACCCGGTTCGATCACCCTGCGGCAGTTGCACATGGTCATTCAGATCGCGATGGGGTGGCAGAACTACCATCTGCATCTGTTCGAGGTTGGGGATCGCACCTACGCGTCCTTTGAGGGTGACATCGGCCGTGAGGTCATTGATTCGACGGATGTCGCCCTTGGCGACCTCGATCTCGAGACGGGAGACCGCATCGTCTACGAGTACGATTTCGGTGATGAGTGGCGCCACCGGATCGAGGTCGACAGGGTACTCCGTATTGAGAGCAGGGTCCCGCGGTGCGTCGGTGGAGCACGGGCGTGCCCGCCCGAGGATTGTGGCGGGGTTGGAGGGTACTGCGACCTTCTGGAGGCGCTGTCCGATGCCGGGCATCCGGAGCACGAAGACATGGTGAAATGGACTGGTGGAGAATATGACCCCGATCATTTCGATGCCGGGGAGGTCAACCGACAGCTGCGGTGGTATTGGCGCCACCGGGATCCCGGACCCTCCCGGCGGTCGATCAGGCATTTGTGTGACATGTTTCTCGAGGACATGGATGGGCAGGTCGTTCAGGGTACAGCGGCGCAGTACTCAAGGGATCTTGAGTTGCTCTGCCGGGCTCTGGATGATTGCGGATTCTACTACGGCTTTCTCGATGGCGAGCTCCTCTACGAGCGGGAGCTGACCTTCACCGATGTGGCCGACGTTGAGCCTATGCTGGCCTATCTTGAGGACTTCTTCCGTCATTTCCTCTTCCGGGGGGCGTTGGTCAATGAAGGCAGGGTGCAAAAGTGCCGGGCGACCCTGCGGCGTTTCATTGGGTGGTTGGGCGAGGGCGGCATTCTTGAGGACGGACAGGTGGATTCCTACCGCAGCCTCGTACGGGATGTGGCTCGGGAAGTCCTCGAGAAGATGGAGCGCAACTGGTCCTTTTTCCGCTGGTCCGGTGTTGACATGCGTGATGTGCGGACATGGGTGTCCAGGCGCACCGTGGTGGTCAGTGCAGTCCGAGAGGATTCTGTCGACCTGTTCGACCCTCAAGGTAGGGGCAGGTGGGAGAATGTTCGGGCTCCGGAGCAGTTTACCCGAGTGCTGAAAGAGTGGTCCACCTATGGTGTCGAGCTGATCCGCACTCGAGACGGGCACCATCTTGCCGGTGTGCTGATGCCCGACCGGTGAGGCCAGCCCCGCTGCGTTTCGCCCTCCTCTGCAGCATTCTTTGCCCCTCGGTTGGGCGGGCAAGAGAGCGGGCAAGATCGGGCTGTGCCGCAAAGACGGCTCCCCCATTGTGTTGAGCGAGGAGTGAGGCAGCCGGCAGGATCGGAGCGTCAGAAGATCCAGATAAGCATCGGCGATGTGTTGACGGTTACGGAATGCTTCCAGGAAGAGAGGACTGCCTGAGCTGGCCCACTGAGGGGGAGGAGAGGATTGCAGGTGCCGTTTCTGATCACGGACGAACAGGTTGATGCAGTTCTGAGCTGGGATCTCAGCCTCGATTGTGCCCGGGATACCTTCCGCGAACAGGCAGATGGTCGCGTTCTGTTTACTGAGCCCAGGGTCAGGAGACTGTCCCTCGCCGACACCGGCAGTGGGTACCGGGTCAAGGGTGCCGCGCTGACGGGGATGGGAGTGGCCGGCCTGCGCGCGAGCCGGGCCGTGATCCTGAACAGGTGGCCCGGGATGCAGTTTCTCGGTGTCGTGCAGGAGAGAACCGCCTATGTCCGCAGGGTCGGTGCAGTGACGGCTGTCGCGCTGGAATCCCTTGGGCGGGCAGGATTTGACTCAGTGTGCCTGTTCGGTGCGGGTCGTCTCGCCCACAGCACGCTTGAGGCGCTGGCTCACCGATACCGGCTGGGCCGGGTCACGGTCCTTTCGCGGCGGGCTTCCAGCCGGGAGAGGCTGGCTGCCCACTTCCGCACGCGGGGGCTGGATGTGCGTCCCGGCAGTGATCCAGAGGCGGCCGTGAGGGGGGCAGACCTGGTGGTCACCATGACCACGGCCGATGAGGTGTTGGTGCGGGATGCATGGGTGGCAGAATCTGCCGTGGTGGTCTCCACAGGAGGAGGGCAGGAGCTCGACTTTGACCTGTTGACGCGGGCCGGAGGCCTGTTTGTGGATGACCTGGAGGGGTGCCTGGAGTCCGGCGACCTGTGCCGGGCCCGCGAGGTGGGACTCTACCGGCCGGAGTGGGTGAGCGGCACCCTGGCCCAGCTGCTGTTCGGATCCGAGGTGCAGGCCCAGAGGGGGCCGACGGTGTTCATACCCAGGGGGATGGCCGCGATGGACATCATGCAGGCCTACAGGGTGGCACAGCAGCTGCAGTGATCCCCCTGCAGCGGTCCATCTGCAGTGATGGGCCCGGGTGCAGGAGGTATCTGGCATTCCCATGGAGAAGGGATCCTTCGAGAACTGGCGATCCAGGAGCGGTGATGTCGGTGCCTGTCGCACTGTGCGGCTCTACGCCGACGACACGAGATCTCGTTTTCCTCAGGGAGCATGTCCGTGATCTTGCATCCGAGCCTGTGGGGTTGGCCTCACAGCGGCCGTTCAGTCACGGTGTCCACAAGGGGTTGTAAGGAGTTGATGAGCCATAGCCCGGAGACGGAAGGAGCGCGGGGTGGAGCGGAAGACCCCGAAAGTGAGCGCAATACTGGTGCTGGTCGTACTTCTCGCGGTCAGTGTAGTGGCGAACTTCTATCTGATCTCGGAGCTGCGTTCGCGCGCGGAGACGTCAGCGCGGGCCGAGGGCTTTGCCCTGTACTTCGCTGGGTCAATGCTGGAGGCAGCTGCGAGGCATCTTGAGAGAGCTGTCGAAGCGGAGAGTGAACGGGACGTCAGCATGGAGCTGATCATGGCCGACAACGGGATCCTCGCCGCCCACCAGTTCATGCAGGTGCTTCGACTTGACATACCCGATTCAGAGGTCCATTTTGTCTCCGGCCTGTTCGAGGCCATGTTTCGGGCTCTGCGTGAACTGAGCGAAAGAGACGATCCGGAGATTGCTGAGAATCTTCTGCTGACCACACGGCACACCGGCAGGGTGATCCGCGACATATCAACAGAGATTCGAGCCGAGGGAACCTCCGGTGGGGTGGCCCGGGACCTGTACATAAAAATGACAGCCCAGATCGAGGAGAGTCTCCGGGAGGAGGAGGTCTGGCAGATGCTCGTGAACTACGTCCCGTACCTGCAGGATGCGCGACGTTGATGTTGTGCACCACCGTCGAGCAACTGAAGGGGGCGATGGTGTTTGCCTGGCACAGAGTCGATGACCCGGCAGGCGGACCTTTCGAGGGTCACGGCTGTATCAGGCCCTGATCGGTGATTCTTCATGGTTCGGAGATTCTCTCCGCAGGCTCGATGAGCAAACACACTGCCCTCAGGGCCACCGTTGGCTCCCCTCCGCGACAATCGCACGGTGGGTGTGGGCGAACTCTGAACCGACGTCATCCCCTCATGACCCTACGACCGTATCATGATCAGAAGCATCTTGAACTGTTCGAGAGCCTTCACTGCGTGGGGCTCATCCGCTGGCATGACGATGGTCTCGCCTGTGCGCACCGTGAATGAGACGCCACCCAGGACGATTGAGGCGGCGCCGTCCAGCACGTACACAAGGGCATCGTAGGGAGCGGTGTGCTCGCTGAGCTCCTGATCCCGGTCGAAGGCGAAGAGCGTGACGGTGCCGGTGTCCTTCTGGATGAGAGTCCGGCTGACAACAGACCCTTCCCCGTACTGAACCAGCCCGGCCATTTCTCGCGGCTCAGCGCGAAGCGCCCGGTTGCTCTCTGCAGCGGGGTCCATGGGGTCACCTCCTATCTCATCACACGAGGGTTTTTCTGCGCGGCAGTAAGAGCCACTATTATTAAGCTTATACTAATCCGTCGGTGCGGTCAGGGCAACCGGGTGCATCCGGTGTGCATGCGCTGATCCGGCGGTCCTCATGACTTCTTTCGCCCGGACGGCTGAGAACCCCGGGGTACCCAGTCAACTGCTGCGGGCTGCCCCGGGTGAAGGGGGATGGACATGTACGAAAGACGATGTGCGCGGGCGCAGGCGATCATGAAGGAGAAGAGCATTGACTGGCGTTTCGTCGCCCTGTCCTCTGAGGGATCAGCAGACATGCCAGTGAGAGGCTGACCCTGTTCATGGTTCCGGTGCAGGGACGGCCCAGGATGATCATACCCGCCTTTGAGGCCGTAAAGCTGGAGGTCGAGGGTCACGATGTCTTCTATGACGTTCTTACCTGGGAGGAGACGGAGGATCCCATCGCCCATGTGGCCACGACCGCAGATCCCCGGGCGACGATCGCGGTGGGGGAGAAGATAGGAGCGGTTTTCTACTCAGGAGTCAGGAGGTACTTCCGGAGGCTGACTATGTTGCCGCCACCGACGTTTTCGTTCCCCTGCGCATCAGAAAGGACCATGCGGAGATAGCCGCCCTGCAGCAGGTGGGCAGGCGGATGGACCGGGTGTTTGCCGACGTCTGCACGCCCAGATTCAGTGGTCGAACGGAGATGGAGGTGGGTGGGGATGTCTTTGACATCGCACGTCGGCACGGCCTCAATCCAACCCGGGCGGGAGGGGTCTCGGCTGGTCCCAATTCTGCCTCCCCTCATCACGCGAGCGGGCAGCGAAGGATTATGGAGGGGGATGCGATCTGGATTAAGCTGGGCCAGGGGGGCGGCTACGCCAACTACGCTGCGGACATGACCAGGGCCTTTCACGTAGGGGAGCCCTCGGAGAAATACGTTGAGGCATACCGCGACCCGGGACTATGTCGTCGTACAGTGACGTGTGATCTGGCCTGAGTGCGAGGGTGGGGCGCGATCCGGGTACACCGGTTGGTCGGCAGAGATGGCAGTCCCCTGGGCGATGGCGGGCCGTCTCTGCCGGCCTTCAGCCGCTGGGAACCCCCGGCCGGACAGGGGTGGCTGCTCCTCGGGATGGAGGGCAGTTCCAGGGAAACCTGATTCGCAGATTCTGCCAGGGACTTCAGATTGCCGATGGATATGGGGCCGGGGTTTGCAGGAATGAGGAGGCCTGCTGTCGTATGCGTGCAGGAGGCAGCGCGGACTCCTTTGCGTATTCTCTGGGCCCCCGGGGCCATGCCGGGTAGTTTGGACGTGATGAGCATTGAGACGTAAGTCAGGGCCCCCTTCCCTGGGTGAGATAGGTCTATTTTTCGTCCCCCTCGCCCTCAGTGGCCTGATGCTGTCGGCGGGACAGCCCATTGTGCACGCCGGCCTGGCCAGGCTCGAGTCTCCAGAGTTGATTCTGGCTGCCTACGGCATGGCCTTCTACGCAGCCGTACTCCTTGAGGCTCCCATAATTATGCTCCTGCCTGCTGCGAATGCCCTGGTAACCGATGAGCACAGCTACAGGTTGACCAGCCGGTGCATGTGGGCCATGAATGCCTTTCTCACGGCGGTAACTGCCGTTGTGACCCTGGTCGCCTCCGTATACCGGTTTGTGTTTGTCACGATCATGCAGTTTCCCCCGGAAGTAGCGGAGGCTGCGAGGCCCGCTCTGTGCATCCTGCTGTTGTGGCCGGCATTGATCGGCATCCGGCGCTACTACAACGGGATTCTCGTTCGCTTTGGATGGACGGCGATCATTGGTTGGGCCACAGCGGGCCGGGTGGTGGTAATGATTTTGGTCACTGTGGCGGGCATCAACTGGTTTCCCGAACACGGGGTGCTGGTCGGGGGCGCAGCGCTGATGCTGGGGGTGGTCGCCGATACCGCGGTGGCAGTGGTGGCGGCCCGGGTCCTGCTGCGGGAGCGAGTTCTCCCGGCCCTTAGCGAGAACAGTCCGGCTGGAGGTCGCACTGTGGCCGGGTTCGTCAGGTTTTTCACTCCCCTGGCCCTCACCAGTACACTGAGGGTTGTCGCCCGCCCGTTGATGCTCAGCGGGATCGCCCGGGGTGCGGCACCCGTGCTGTCCATGGCGGCATTCCCCGTCGCCCTGGGGACCATGTCCCTCGTGGCCGGACACCTGCAGATGCTGCAGCAGGTCGTGGTGGCCCGGGTCCGCGATCCTGCCACGTACCAGGTCGTTCGCAGATTCACCTGGCTGGTGTCTCTGGGCTGCACGGGTCTTCTGGCCCTGGTGGCCCTCAGCCCCCTGAGCGACCTGTACCACGGCGGGATAATCGGCCTGAGAGGTGAGGTCCTGGCGGCGGCCAACCTGTCCCTTGTGTTTCTGGCGGTGATGCCCCTGTTGACCGGTTTGCAGGCTCACAACCAGGGGCTTCTCATCCGTTCGGGCAGGACTGTGTCGGTTAACGCTGCAGCTTTTTTCAACCTGGTGATCCTGGTGGGCATGATAAACGTCATTGTCGTGCGGACGGAGTTTTCTGCTTACCTGGTTGCCGCCTCATTCATGCCGTTGGCCCTTCTCAGCGAGGTCGGTCTTCTGTACTGGTGGAGCCGGCCCGCGGTGGCGAGCTTTCACGATGGATTTCGCGTTGTGCCGGATCGCCTGCGGTGACCGGTGCAACACGGGCCTGTGTGCTCTGCATCTTGCATGTTGAGGACTCGAAAGCAGCACTGCAGCGCCGCAGTCTGCATGCAGTTCGGGGTTGACCGGGCCCTGGATTCATTGGGTTACCCTGCCCCGGGGATTGGAAGTGGTGGACCGGAGGCAGCAGGAAATGCACCCCGGGCAGTCAAAGGTAAAGCATCGCAGCATCTATCATTGCATGGGAAGGTGATGTCACCATGGTGGCTTCAGTCGACCAGGCGCGGGTGCAGTGTTTTGTGTCGAAACACGATCTCGAGACAACTCCCGAGATCCGGTTGCTGGACCTTATGTCAGAGCTGGGTGAGCTGGCCGGGGACATCATCAAGGGGTCCTCGTATGGCAGGCGACCGGTACCTCTGGGGGTCAGGTGGGCGGATGAGCTGGGAGATGCGTATTTTTCCCTGCTCTGCCTGGCCTGCAGCACGGGCGTTGACCTCTCAGCGCAGCTCACACGGACGTTGAACAGGTACGAAGACAGAATTGCCGGCGCGGGCCACCCTGGATCGCGGCGCGAAGGGTAGGCCCCTGCAGATCCGTGCAGCGGCTTCATGATCGGCTCGGGAGGCCGCAGGGCGGGGTGTTCGCTGTCTGGGCCCGTTTCTGAAGGCGCTTACCGGGCTTGCATTCATTCTAAGGAGTTGAGCCACATGCTGCTGAGACCTGTCATTGCCAGCTATGCGGGAAAGATCGCCGGCAAGATCAGGGCCACCCTGACGCCTGAATACCTCGAATTGGTTGCAGGGATCGCCACCTCTGCGGTTTGCACGGCTGAAGTCAGTGAGCAGATGCTGGCTGAACTGAAAGACATGCACGTTGTGTCGGAAGAGGATGGTTTGCTGAGGCTGAACACGGCAGTCTTTCTCGAAGACGATATCAGGGAGGTGGTCTCGCTGGTGTCCTCCCTGGGCAGGGATCTGGCCGAGGTTCTGATCGACTCCGGCTCAGAGTTGAGAGAGGCCTCTCCGGAACTCAGGAACTTCCTCGGGGGCATTGTCGGTGCAGGGCAAGGCCCCGCGAAACTGCTGCGGGAAGCCAACGCAGCGGTGGATTGGAAGAACCGCTCCGGCAGATATGCCCAGAGCAAGGTTGATTTTGACGAGGTGTGCGACGCGGCAGTTTCCCTGGGAGCCGACCTTCAGAACAAGTCTGTTCTACGGGGAGAGAAGTACACCGCGATCTTCATCGGCCCCGGGGGAAAGAGCTACCTCAGCATTGTGGGCCAGATCCATTCGGCGGATGAGCTGAGAGCCTACAGAAGTGACCTGCTGAGGCACCTGACCGACTCCTATGCCATGCTCGTCGGGGGAATCCTGCAGAGCGATGCCCTTGAGCAGATGGCTGAACAGGTGGGTCTCTTTCGAGATGGAGAACTGACCACTGCCCTGGTGGATGATGAGACCTTTCAGTTCTACCTGCCGGCCGTGAGACGGATTTCGGACAGATGTTACCGCTTCTACTCGGACAGACTGGAGCAGATCACCGAGTGTCTGCGATCCACCACCTCGGGCCGGCAGGGAGTTGAGCCGGAGAACATGATGATGCACTTCTGGCGGTACTGCCGCAGGGCGCTGGCGAGGGAGCTGTATCGCTCGGGCTTTCTCTGCGATCGGGTGCCGGCTGACGGCGTGATCACTCTGTTTTATGACAACAGCATTGCGGAGCTGAAGGAACTGCTGGGTTAGAGGTGTGGGGCGGTTTGACGCATCGGCCTCGCTGTTGCCGAGTTCCTGGGTACCGAGAGATCGCCTGGAGGAAATCCATACCGGGCCGAGACCGACAGATCGTGCGCGGCGAAGCTCGCGCAGAGAAAGAAAACCTGGGCCCGGGCGGGCCCCTGCAGCTTTGGCAGCGCCACAAACAATGTCTCTGTTGAGGTCTGCGAGGGCCGGGGAAGAGGACGACCGGTCAGACAAAAAGCGCCCGCCTTCGGACCATACTCCGAAGACGGGCGCTCCGCCGACACCGGCTCATTTCGCCATTCGAACAGGATTCATCACCTCAGCGCACGTTCCTGTCCCCGTCGGGCGGCTCGGTAGGGCTCACTTGCCGTATTTGTCGAGCCAGCCGGCATGCTCCTCCTTGATTTCCTTTCGCACGTCGGGATCCATGACCAGCCGGAGCCCGACCGCTGCCATCACCCTGGTCAGCAGCTCCAGCGCCCTGTGGCCTTCCGGGGTGATGGTCACATCGGCACTTTCCTGGGAGTGTCCGGTCGTCTTCGTGATCCCCTCTACCCCCATACTAACGTGCAGTCCAGGTACTTCCAGGGACATGAACCCGGTCTCCTCGAAGGCCTTGGGCACCCTCTTCTGGGCGAGGTTGGTGCCTCCGTATTGCACCGCATACTCGAACTGGAGCCGGTGAAACGCTCCCACGGAGACGGAGGGCACGTAGGAGCCGGTGTGATCAATGTCAACGGTGGTACCCGTCGCCAGGGCTGCCCCCCTGGCGGCGTCGTGCATCTGCGCCACCTTCGCCTCGATCATCTCCCGGGCCCTCGTCGGGCTGACCGATCCCACGGGGGTCTCATCGATCAGATGCCTTATCCAGATCGCCGTTGAGGCCATCTCCGGGACGATGTTGGGGGCCACACCGCCATCGGTCACCACTCCGTGAAACCGGAACTGGGGCTCGGAGTGCTCTCTCAGGATCTCCATGGCGTGGAACAGGAGCATGACCGCATCGAGGGCACTGATGCCGTCCCAAGGGACCTGGGCGTGGGCTGATTTGCCGTAGAAGGTGTACTTGAGCTCCTCGATGTGCCTGGGAGAGAAGCCCCCGGGATACAGGGCCGTCTCGTTGTCTCGGTCGGTGCCGTGGCTTCTCATGGCGAAATCCACACCATCCACGTAACCCGCCCGGACCAGGGCCGCCTTGGTCGGGGGGCCGACCTCCTCGGCCGGGGCCCCGATGATCCAGACACTTCCGGGCAGGCAGTGCCGGTCCATGATCCTCGCCAGGGCGATACCTGCGCCGATTCCCACCGGACCCTGCATATTGTGCTGGCAGCCGTGGAAGGGAGGGTCGCCGCGCAGCGCATCGTATTCCACCACGATTGCGATCACCGGCGACTCGGTCTTGCCCCTGTACCTGGCCTTGAAGGCCGTCGGCAGTCCCGGCGGGCCATCATAGTTCTCCGGCAGTCCGGCCGCATACTTCAGCCGGTCAAATTCGGGCCAGACCTCCTCGAGGCCGGGGACGCCCATCTGCACATCGAAGCCGGCGGTCTTCAGTTCATCGGTCAGCCTCTCTGCTGCCTCAAACTCGACGAAACCGGGTTCCGGGTTGTGATACATCCAGTCGTTGAGCTCAATGAGGCGGGGTATCAATGCATCGATTTCGGCGTCCAGCTCTCTTCTGAGAGCTGTCACTTCGGCAGGTTCGCAAAGGTTGGGTCTGTCGTTTTCCCGCACCTGGCTTCACCCTCTTTCGGGTAGCTGTATGAGATGCTTCTACATGGCGCAGTCCACTCCTGCCACCCGGGGCTGACGATTGGGGACATTGCTGCACAATAGATATGTGCGGGCATCTTCCGGTCTTGAGAGCCCCGTGCTGGGGTCGAGGCCGATGGGCGCCAGGGCCTGGCGAGACCCCGGTTCCTGACCGGTCAGCGGAGCCTGCCCCCTCTGTACTGCGGCCGGCATATCGCCGCGCAGGAGGCTCCGCGTGCGCGAGAATTGGCCCGCCCAGATCGAGCTGACGTCAGCTTCCCTACTATGCTGTCGGATGCAGAAGATGCCCGACGACGTCGATGCACTGCGCCGGGCGGTCGAGGCCGTAGAAGAGGGCTACCGCAATGCCCTGCTTGCCCTCGACGAGGGGATCCCCGAGCTGGAACTGGCCTGCCTCTTTTCAGAAGACCCTCATCGAGCACGGTGCCTGGCAGGAGACTACCGTAGTTGGGGGTCAGGTGAGCGGAGTGCTTTCCCCACGCCCTGCCGACGCGCAGACGGATCAGGGCGGGTGATATTCTCCGGTTCGACATAGGGGTATGCTCCGCTCAGACATCTTCAGGTGCGTGTTTGTGGGTCCTGCGACGGACCGGCAGCTCGAGTATCAGGCGGCATTGCTTGCCGGACACGAGGCAGCCCTCGAGATGATCCAGCCCGGCGTTCGGGCAGACCAGGTCTTTGAAGTGATCACGGCCGCCGTGCGCGGGGCCGCGCTGGGGCACTTTGAGCGGCATCACTGTGGTCACGGTATCGGCCTGCTGTGTACGAGCGGCCCATGATCTCTGCCACTGGTGGTACGGTTCTGGGAAGGGATACTGCTCTGTGTGGAGGTTCCCTACTATGAGATCGGGTTCGGCGAACTTCGATGCGATCCTGATCACTCGCCCGGGGTGTGAGCCCCTGACCACTCTGACGAAGCTTCGACATCGTCAGGTTGAACTGAGGGGGAAGCCACAGGTGCTACGGGGCGCCTGCTCAGCCCGGTCATCATCGGAGCTGCCGGGAACAGGTCGGGGCCGGGGCCATGTACCTTTAACACTGCAATCAGGGCTTGATCATATCACCGGGGGCTGTTCGGTGATCTGGCTGAGTTTGCAGGGTTTCAGCCCCACAGGCGGAAAGCAGGTAAACAGATCGGTGATCGGAAGGAGTGACCTCCAGTGCGACATTTTGACATCGTCCGCAAGAGCCGTGTCATGATCCCCATGCGGGACGGGGTGAGCCTTGCCTGTGATATCTACTTTCCCGCCCGGGAGGAAGAGCCTCTGCCCGGGCAACACCCGGTCATCCTGGAGCGAACCCCCTATGACCGGACGGGGGTTGGGCTGGCGTCGGACTGCCGCTTTTTCGCCCGCAGGGGATACGTGGTGGTGGCCCAGGACGTCCGTGGACGCTACGATTCCGAGGGGCAGCTGGATCCCTTCGGTCCCGCTGATGTCCCCGACGGCCATGACACCTGTGCTTGGATTGGGGAGCAGCCCTGGTGCAATGGCAGAATAGGGACCATGGGGACCTCGTACAGCTCCATGAACCAGGCCGGTCTCGCCATGAGCAATCCTCCCCATCTGGGATCCCAGTTCATGAACCAGGGATTTTCCAACAACTACGATGGGCGGATCCGCCAGGGCGGGGCCCTGCGCCAGAGCATGGTCGCCTGGATCTTTCACCAGGCCACCCTGAGCCCCGCAGCCCTGCGGGACCGGCCGCTTCGACAGGTGCTGGAGAAGGCCAACGAGGACGTGCAGCAGTGGCTGGCCCGGGCCCCGGTACGCCGGGGACAGACCCCCCTCTGTCACCTGCCGGAGTACGAGGACCATGTGATCCAGATCAGCACCCGGGGCGATCTGGATGAATGGTGGCGACGGCCCGGTCCCTGGGCCGAGGACAGCTGGGAACAGATGCCCGATGTACCGCGGTACCTGGCCAGCGGTTGGTATGACTCCCATTCTCACGTAATGTCCTGGGCCTACGGGGAGTTGAGCCGGCGGCAGAATAGCCCCGTACGGTTGATCATGGGTCCCTGGACTCACGGTGGACGGACGCTGGAGGATCCGAGCAGCGGCGAGGCCCATTTTGGTGCGGAGGCTGCCATCGAGTGGAACGAGCTGCGTCTGGCCTGGTTTGACCAGACCCTCAGGGACATTGACACGGGAATCCTGGACCGCCCCCCGGTGAGCATCTTTGTGATGGGCGGAGGAAGCGGGAGGCAGGTTCGCAACGAGGGGGACGTTGCCGTGGATGTCGGTGGATACTGGCGGAGCGAGGAGGAGTGGCCCCTGGCGCGGACCGACTACCAGCCTTTCTATCTGTGTGGGGACGGTGGCCTGGACCCTGCACCTCCGAAGGAGGGCCCGGATTCGACGACCTACCGGTACAATCCCCTCGATCCGGTACCGACGGTGGGCGGACCTCTCTCCTCGATCTTTGAGCTGAAGATGGAGGCCGGGGGCTTCGACCAGCGGGCACGGCCTCACCTTGGTCACGGCGACGATCTTCCACTTTCCAGCCGGGGAGATGTATGCGTATTCCAGACTCCACCCCTGCAGAAGGGGGTGGAGATGACGGGGCCGGTGGAGGCAGTACTGTATGTTTCGTCCAGTGCCCCGGATACCGACTTCACGGTGAAGCTGGTGGACGTCTACCCGCCGAACGAGGACTTCCGGGATGGTGTGGCCCTGAACGTGACCGATGGGATAAGGCGGGCGCGCTATCGGCACTCACCGGAATCGGTGCTCATGACCCAGGGCGAGGTGGTGGAGGTGAGGGTGCAGCTGCCGCCCACGGCCCTGTATTTTGCCCCGGGTCACAGGATACGACTGGACATATCCAGCAGCAACTGGCCTCGCTTTGACCTGAACCCCAACACCGGGGAGCCGGTTGGGCAGCACAGGCGGGTCGATATCGCCACAAACACGATACACCACAGTCCCGAATACCCGTCGCATGTGATCATGCCGGTGATCGGCAGCTGACCTCTGATGTCGGGAGCATGAGGATATGGATGGCCGACCGGCCCCTGGCCCGCTCTGCCTGATGTTGGGCGGCAGTGAGGAATCCCGCGACGGGCCTGCTCCAGGAGTCCTCCGGCACCTGGACTGTGAGCTCCACCGGGGCGATACGCACCCGGCCTATCTGGTCAGCAGGATCACATCCATGCCGGCTGGGCCGGCTAGCCGTGACAGTTGCGGTGATGCGTCCTCTGCCCACGGTACGCGGGATGCAGTCTCACATCGCAGCCTGAACATGGGGGAGAGTTCTTCCGGATGCAGCGCTGAGGAGAACTGCACTACTCACTGCTTCTGTCCTGCTGCGCATCCTCATGTGTGCATTTGACCTCGCTGGTGGGTTTGAAGGCTGCCAGACGTTGGAAGGCGCTGTGGGACCATATTGAGAGGGGAGACGAGCTTTTCGCGCTCTGTGTTTCCTCACACTGCAGGTCAGGGCGGGGGAGATTCGCTCTCCCCCACCTCCTGGGCCAGTTTCAGAGACGAAGCTGCTTGCGGATCAGATCAGCGCTTCTGCGATACAGGAGCATGGTCATGATGGTGCTTATAAGCCCGCGCAGCAAGTTGAACGGTATCACGGCCGAGGTCACCAGTGGAGCGATCTGCTCCGTGGGGATGCCCCAGGCCGGCAGGGCGATGTAGATGTTGTTGACCACCGCAACGACGGTGAACAGAACCGTTCCCAGGACCATGCCCCAAAGCGCTCCCCAGCGGCTGCGCTTCAGGTAGTGATAGACGAGACCCGCTACCACCGCAAATATGAGGGTGGTGCTCCAGTTCATGTACGTGCCGATCAGCCCGCTGCGGCTTCGGGTGATGAAGTACAGGATGTTCTTGATGGTGACGATGAAGAAACCGGCCGCGGGTCCAAGGGAGAAGGTTCCTATCAGTACGGGTACATCGCTGAAGTCATAGCTCATGAACGGTACGGCCGGAAGCAGCGGAAACTTGGGAAACCACATCAATACTACGGCCAGTGCACCGAAGAAGGCGATGGCCACCATCTGTTTGGTAGAAGTCTTCACGGTCTTCCCTCCCGTTATTCGGGGCCCAAAAAAGAAGCCCCAGATAACAATCTGGGGTGTCACGGCAACACGCAATCTCCTCCCGTCCGGACTATACCGTCGGCACTGGAGTCTCACCAGTTCTACTGCATGACGCAGTTCGTGGGCTGGCACATGCTGTGCTTCACCACCGGTTGGGAATCATCAAGGAATTGACTCACCCGACCCCGAAGATTGTTAACTGTATTGGTGATTTGTCATTATTATAATGCTACCGGCTCCCACATGCAATATCGACTCGCGCCTCATTGGTGGACGAACCCGTTTCCCGGTCGTACGGAAAGGAGGGCTGGAAAGTGTTGATGGTCCTCGGTTGGGTGGGACTGGTGATTGCAGTCCTTGCACTGGCGACTACCGGATCCCTGAGAGCAATGCGCAGGCAAAGGGGTGCGCTGATCCTGCTTGCCGTGTCGATCTCATGCCTGCTCTTTGTCGCCCGCGATACGGAAGAGCCTCTGGTGGTGCATATGTCTGTCGCTGAGATGAGGGAGATGGCGCTTGATATATCCTACCGCGAGCTCGCGGAGGACACTGAGAAGTACCGGGGTGAGTCCCTGGTTGGGCATGC